>NZ_NFIA01000005.1:0-218911 GCF_002159375.1 Alistipes sp. An54 | reverse complement strand
GGGATGTGGCGGGACGAAACAGGCGGAACAAGCAAGACAGGCAAAGAAGGAGGAGAAGAAGGAGGGGACAGCAGGAATGACGGGGACGGCAGAGACGGCAGGAACAGCGGGAATGGCGGGGATGGCGGAGATGGCGGAGATGGCGGGGAATCGACCCACGGAATCAGCAGTTTTGAACAACAGGGGCGATTCCGGCCGGCCGAATGCCCCCCAATCGGAGGATGTTTCCGACAGGCCGACGTTAAATTAACGTTAACAATCCCTTTCAATTCCGTTTCATCGGGAAAAATCCAGTAAATTTGTTCTTAAATTGCACTAAAACCAAACATGAGCGAAATCTACACCTTCATCGTCGGTATTCTGGGAATTCTCGCTGTTTCTGGTCTTTTCGTCGGCGTGACGAACGACGCCGTCAACTTCCTCAACTCTGCCATCGGCTCCAAAGCCGCACCCATGCGGATCATCCTGGCCGTCGCCTCGATCGGCATCATCGTCGGCGTGGTCACCTCCAGCGGCATGATGGAGGTCGCACGAAGCGGCATGTTCAACCCCGGACTCTTTACCTTCCACGAGGTGATGATGCTCTATCTGGGCGTCATGTTCGCAAACGTCATCCTGCTCGACCTCTACAACTCCTGGGGACTCCCGACCTCGACCACCGTCTCGCTGATCTTCTGTCTGCTGGGCTCGGCCATCGCCGTCTCGATCTACAAGATCTCGAACGACCCCGCGCAGGGAATCACCTCCCTCGGACAGTACATCAATACCTCCCGGGCCATGGGTATCGTCTCGGCCATCCTCCTCTCGGTGGTCATCGCCTTTACCTGCGGAACGATCATCATGTATGTCTCCCGACTCATCTTCTCGTTCCGATACACGGCCCTCTTCCACCGATACGGCTCGCTCTGGTGCGGCGCCTCGCTCACGGCCATCATCTACTTCGCCGTCTTCAAGGGGCTGGAGTCGATCCTCGACGGGCACGCCTTCATCGAGTGGATCGACGCCCACCTGCTGCTGGCCATCTTCATCTGCTGGATCGTCTGCTCGCTCGTGCTCTTCTTCATCCAGCAGCTCAAGATCAACATTCTGCGCATCACGATCCTCTCGGGAACATTCGCCCTGGCACTGGCATTCGCCGGAAACGACCTGGTGAACTTCATCGGCGTCCCCGTCGCCGGATTCGACGCCTACTCCATCGCCCACCATACGGGTGACGCCGGCATGCTCATGGAGCCCCTCAACGAAAACGTCCCGACCAACTTCCTGATCCTGCTCGCCGCCGGGGCCATGATGATCCTCACGCTCTGGACCTCGAAAAAGGCCATGCACGTCACCGAAACCGAACTCTCGCTCTCGGCCCAGGGCGACGAAGGGCAGGAGCGATACGGCTCGTCGCTCTTCTCGCGCACGATCGTCCGCGCCGCCCTCAACATCAATGCCGGCGTCGAACGCGTCATCCCCCCCAGAGTCCGCAAGGCCATCTCGCGGCGATTCGAATACGAGGATATCGAGCACAGTGGAGCCCCCTATGACATGATCCGCGCCACGGTCAACCTCACCACCTCGGCCCTGCTCATCGCCATGGCCACGTCGCTCAAACTCCCCCTGTCGACCACTTACGTCTGCTTTATGGTGGCCATGGGCTCGTCGCTCGCCGACCGCGCCTGGGGCCGCGAAAGCGCCGTATACCGCATCTCGGGCGTCATGACCGTCATCGCCGGGTGGTTCATCACCGCCCTGGGCGGATTCTTCATCGCGCTGGTGGTCGGGTTCGCCCTGATTTACGGCGGAACCCCGGCCTTCATCATCATCACCATCCTCTGCGGATGGATGCTCATCCACAGCAACTTCCTCAAGAAGGACAAGACCAATGCCGCGGAGCGCCAGCAGATCAAGACCAACGAGGATATCATCGCCGATCTGCGCGACGAGGTCTGCTCGACGATGGAGTCCGCCACGAAGATCTACGACCGCACGCTGATCGCCGTCTTCAAGGAGAACCGAAAGGTCCTGCGCGACATGGTCAAGGAGTCGAACGACCTCTTCTACCGCTCGCGCGAGCGGAAATACTCGCTGCTCCCCACGCTGAAAAAACTCCAGGGTGAGGATGTCAACACGGCCCACTACTACGTGCAGGTCGTCGACTACCTCAACGAGATGACCAAGGCCCTGATGCACATCACGCGCCCGGCCTTCGAACACATCGACAACAACCACGAAGGCATGTCGATGGACCAGACCCGCGATCTGATGTCGATCAACGACGACGTGGAGTCGATTTACCGCCGCATCAACCAGATGCTGCGCGAGGGCGACTTCTCCGAAATCGAGACCGTACTGACGATGCGCGACCAGCTCTTCGAGTCGATCGCCGACGCCATCAAGTCCGAGCTGACGCGTATCAACGAGGCCAAGTCCAACACCAAGGCCTCGATGCTCTATCTGACGATCCTGACCGAAACCAAGAACATGGTGCTCCAGTCGCGCAACCTGCTCAAATCGCAGCAGTACTTCCTGAAGCACCTTTCCGGTCCCGCCGCCAAAACCTGGATCAAATAACCGGGCAAAGCATCCAAAGGCCGAGTCGTAAGAGGGGGGGGGCTGGAGGAGAAGGACGAAAGAGCTGTGCAGAAGGAGCGATAAAGAAGGGGCAGAGCCGGAGAGCGGTAAAAAAGCCGCAGCAAGAGAAGGGGCAGCAAGGAGAAACGGTGAAAGGGATGCTGTAAAGATGGAGCGGTAAGAAGGAACGGTAAAGAAAAGAAGAGGCTGCAAGAGAAGCCGCAGCAAGGAGGAACGGTGAAAGGGATGCGGTAAAGATGGAGCGGCAAGAAGGGACGGTAAAGGCAAGCCCTCAACAAAAGGGAAGCCTCAAAAACGGAAAAACATGGATATTGCAAAAGCCAAACGACGCGAAAATATCGCCGAATACATTCTCTACCTCTGGCAGCTGGAGGATCTGATGCGGGCGCTGCAGTTCAGCCCCGAGGCTATCTACTCGACACTGATCGCCCCGCGCAAAGACATCGCCGAAGAGCAGAAACACATCTTCCTGATGTGGTACCTCGACCTGGCAACGCTGCTCCAACAGGAGGGCAAGGAGGAGAAGGGACATCTCGAACACACGCTCCATCTGATTCAGGATCTCCACGACCTGCATCTGCAACTGTTGAAACTCCCCGTCGGCGAACACTACCGGCAAACCTATGCCCGGCTCGAACCCGAACTGCCGCGGCTGAGAGCCGTGATCGGCAACCCCGGCATGAGTGATACCGAACTCTGCTTCCGGGCCCTCTACGCCTCCATGCTCTACCGAATCAAGGGCGAGGGCAACAAATCGGCCGTAACCGATACGCTGGAGTTCATCTCGCCGGTGATTGCCGAACTGGCCGACCTGTACGGCAAGGTCGAGCGCGGCGAAATCGACCTCTTCAAGAACGATCCCGAGGTGCCCAAGGGCGAATAGGGCGGGGTCTCCGGGGCCAAAAACGGAAGAGAACCGCGTAAAAAGAAAGGAGACAGTGGTGAGGGAGAGAGGAGAGGAGTGGAGAGGAGTGGAGAGGAGTGGAGAAGAGGGAGAAAAAAAGAGGGGAAGAGCAAGGAGAAGGAGTGGAAGAGAGAGCAAGAAGAGCAAGAAGAGCAAGGAGGAGCGGCCGAAGTGAGGCCGGAGAATGGATACAAAAAAACGGATCGACCGTCGGGTCGATCCGTTTTTGTCTGAAGAGGAGCCGGGGCTATGCAATATCCAGCCCCATGATGTAGTCGTTCATGTAGAATCCCCCGCCGATCGGGAAATCCCCCTCGCGCAGACGCCGCATGCCCATGTGTTCATAGAAGTGCAGGGCCCGGTTATGACGGTTGACATTCAGTTCCAGACGACACGGCGTCGGTGAGAGGCGCCGCACATGCGCAACGGCCTGCCGGAAAAGACGGCCTCCGATACCGTGACCCTGGGCCTGCGGCAGCACATAGATCTTCTGCAGGTGAAAAAGAGCCTCACCCTCTCGTTCGACGGAGACATAGCCGCACGGCACACCGTCGAGAAAGGCCAGATAGAAGCAATGTCCTTCGCGGAACTGTGTGCGGAGACTCTCCTCCGAATACATCCAGTCCATCATGTAGTCGAGCTGCGACGGGGTGAGAATCTCACGGTAGGTGGCCGGAAAGGCAACCTCGGCAACCTGCCGGATCAGCGGAATATCGGACTCCGAGGCCCGGCGCAGATAGACGTGCTGCAAGGCCTGCCATTCGTCACGACTCAGGCACAGGATCTCACCCATCTGCGGCAAACCGCCGGCGAGATTCTGCAACCCGGATTCGGTCCGAAGATAACGAAAGCCGCACTTCTCCATCACGCGTCGCGAAGCTTCGTTTCCGACAAAACAACTGCCCCAGAGCGCCGTCAACTCCAGCTCCTCGAACGCACGGCGAACCAACTCGCCCAAGGCCTCCGGCATCAGTCCACGGCCTCGCCACGACGTACCGATCCAATAACCGACCTCGGCTTCGGTTGTTCCGAGCCGGAAATGACTCGACGACGGAAAGAGCAATCCGACGCATCCGACGGGCCGCCCGCTCTCCCGCAACACCACGGCATAGGTTTCAGGAGAGGCAAAAACCGTACGGATCACCCCGGCACTCTCTTCGACACTGCGGTGAGGCGGCCAACCCGCAGCAGGACCCACCTGCGGATCCCGCGCTACGGCGTACAGATCGGAGGCATCCTCCAACCGCCACGGACGAAGCTCCAGCCGTCGTGTTGTCAAGGTTTCAACCATGGTTGTCCGGATTTCTACAGGCCCCAACGAAAGAAGGCCGACTCGATAAAAGTCGGCCTTAAACCTTTCTGCCGGAAACTTATGCGTACTTGAACGTCGACTCGTCCGATACGGTCAGTTTCTTGCGCCCTTTCGCGCGACGCGCTGCCAGCACCTTGCGACCGTTGGCCGTAGCCATGCGAGCACGGAATCCGTGCTTGTTGATACGCTTGCGACGCGAAGGCTGGAAAGTTCTCTTCATTGCCATAGCTATCTGTTTTTTGTTGTTTCAGACATTTTTACGGATTGCAAAAGTACAACAAAAAAACGATCCGCAAAAATTTTTCACGAAAATATTTCATTTCTACGGGTAAAACCCCCTTTTTCAATTATCTTTGTAGAAGAACAGTTCGCTCCGGAGCCCTCGACATAAACCGTCGCCGCATCCGGAGCCCCTGTTTTACGAATCCGTTAACAAACATCCGAAATGGCTATCTTCAAGGTCGAAGGAGGGCACCGCCTCCACGGTTCGATAACCCCTCAGGGCGCCAAAAACGAAGCCCTCGAAATCCTCTGCGCAACGCTCCTTACCCCCGAACGCGTCGTCGTGAGAAACATCCCACGAATCCTCGACGTCATGCAGCTCATCGAGCTGCTGCGACGCATGGGCGTCATCGTCGAACAGCTGGCCGATGACACCTACGCCTTCCAGGCCCGCGATATTGACTTCGAATACCTCCGCTCGGACGACTACCGACAGCGGTGCACCCGTCTGCGCGGTTCGGTCATGCTGATCGGACCGATGCTGGCCCGTTTCGGAGTCGGATACATCCCCAAACCCGGCGGTGACAAGATCGGCCGCCGCAGGCTCGATACCCACTTCATCGGATTCCAGAAGCTCGGCGCCAAGTTCAACTTCGACATCGCCGATGACTTCTTCATGGTCGAGGGCCGCGACCTCCGGGGTAACTACATGCTCCTCGACGAGGCCTCGGTCACCGGTACGGCCAACATCATCATGGCCGCCGTCATGGCCCGCGGCATCACGACCATCTACAACGCCGCCTGCGAACCCTACGTACAGCAGCTCTGCCGCATGCTTAACCGCATGGGCGCCCGCATCTCCGGAATCGCCTCGAATCTGCTCACCATCGAGGGCGTCGACTCGCTCGGCGGCACCGAACACATGCTGCTGCCCGACATGATCGAGGTCGGCAGCTTCATCGGCATGGCCGCCATGAACCGTTCGGAGCTGACCATCCGAAACGTCTCCTACGAAAACCTCGGCATCATCCCGGCACAGTTCGCCCGCATGGGCATCCGCTTCGAACAGCGCGGCGACGACATCTACATCCCCCAACAGGACCACTACAGCATCGAAACCTTCCTCGATGGTTCGATCATGACCATTGCCGATGCCCCGTGGCCCGGGCTGACCCCCGACCTGCTGTCGATCTTCCTCGTCGTCGCCACCCAGGCCAAAGGCGCCGTACTGATCCACCAGAAGATGTTCGAAAGCCGGCTCTTCTTCGTCGACAAGCTGATCGACATGGGTGCCCAGATCATCCTCTGCGACCCCCACCGCGCCACGGTCATCGGCCACGACCACCGCATCTGTCTGCGCGCCACGCGCATGACATCGCCCGACATCCGCGCCGGCGTCGCCCTGCTCATCGCCGCCATGTCGGCCGACGGAGTCTCCACGATCCAGAACATCGAACAGATCGACCGCGGATACAAGGACATCGACGTGCGGTTGAATGCCCTCGGCGCTCGGATCACCCGGCTGGACGAATGTGAGATGCGCAAATAACCGGCCGGAAGACCCGATCGCCCGGACGTCGGTGGCGGCACGAAAAGCCCCGGCGGCCGATGATACCTCGTGTTGTATTCAAAACTTTTCCGATAGTTATGTTTCTTGAAAATGCCAGCCGAAAGGGCTGGATCGAAGTTGTCTGCGGTTCGATGTTCTCCGGAAAGACCGAAGAGCTGATCCGCCGGCTCAAACGGGCCCAGTTCGCCCACCAGCGCGTCGAGATCTTCAAACCCCGCATCGACGTCCGCTACTCCGAGGAAGAGGTCGTCTCGCACGACGCCAACGCCATTCGGTCGACCCCCGTCGAGTCACCGCAGAATATCCTGCTGATGACCTCCGACGTCGATGTGGTCGGCATCGACGAGGCGCAGTTCTTCGACGAGAGCATCGTCGACGTCTGCCGGCAGCTGGCCGACAGCGGGGTGCGTGTCATCGTCGCCGGGCTCGACATGGACTACACCGGCAAACCCTTCGGGCCGATGCCCGCCCTGATGGCCACGGCCGAATACGTCACGAAGGTCCACGCCATCTGCGTCCGCTGCGGCAATCTGGCCCATCACTCCCACCGCCTCACCAGCGACGACAAGCAGGTGATGCTCGGGGCACAGGACAGTTACGAGCCCATCTGCCGCCACTGCTTCCGCGAGTTGCGCCAGGCCGAGTTGGCCAAGGAGCAGGAAAAGGAGTAAAAACAGACGCTCGCCGACACGGACGCTCGAAAAGCAGCGTCACACGCCCGCTGTATCGGAAGGGATGGGGCTGCCGGAGCGACCGGGAAAAGCGGCGAAGTTCTCCGGGAAAGCCGTTTCAAAGAAAACCCGGCCGTCGTATGGACGGCCGGGTTTTCTTTCTGCCCAATCCGAAGAGGGACCCGTCTGAGCGAAGACGTGTCCGGATCCGGTTACCGGACCGTCGGCTTCACCGCCTCGCGCACCTCCGCAAGGCGTGCCAACAGACCGGCCACCACCTCCGGATGTTCGGCCGCCACGTTGTGCTGCTCGCGCGGGTCCTCGCGCAGATCATAGAGCTGCGGCTCGGGCGAGTTGCCCAGTTCGGTCCGGGTCCAGAACTCCAGCGCCGGACCGTCGCTCGGCTCAAGGTATTTCCACGGTCCCGAAATAAGAGCCAGCGTATTGTTCAGATTCTGCTCGACGATGAACTCCCGGTCGGTCTGCGTCTCGCCGAGAAGCACCGGCAGGCAATCGCGGCTGTCGGGGGCGGCCGCGGCGGGAAGTTCGGCACCGGTCAGGGCCGCCAGCGAGCGGTAGACGTCGATCTGCGAAAAAAGCGCAGGCTGTTCGCCCGGCTGCACGCGGGAGGGCCACCGCACGATGAACGGCACACGCGTCCCGGCCTCGTAGAGGCTGTACTTCCCGCCCCGGTAGATGCCCATCGGAGTGTGGCCGTTCAACAGCTCGCGGGCCTGGTCCTGGTAGCCGTCGTCGATCACCGCGCCGTTGTCCGAGGTGAAGATGAAGAGCGTATGGTCGGCCAGCCCCAGGCTGTCGAGCGTGCGCATCACCTCACCGATCGTCCAGTCGAGCTGCAGGATCACGTCACCCCGAGTGCCGAGACCGCTCTTGCCCGCAAAACGCGGATGAGGAACCCGCGGCACGTGGACATCCTGCGTCCCCATATAAAGGAAGAAGGGTTCGTCGCGGTGGCGGGCGATGAAGCGCGTGGCCTTCGCGGTGATCGTGTCGGCGATATTCTCGTCGACCCACAGCGCCGACCGGCCGCCCGTCATCCAGCCGATACGCGGAATACCGTTGATGATCGTATTGTTATGTCCCTGGCTCGGCCGCAGTTTTACCAGTTCGGGATTCTCCGCGCCCGTGGGCCAGTCGCCCACCTTGTGGTCGTAGCTCACCGTGATGGGGTCCTGCGGGTCGAGTCCCACGACGTGGCCGTTCTCGACAAAGACACACGGCACGCGGTCGACCGTCGCCGGAATCAGGAACTCGTAGTCGAAACCGATGTCGCGGGCCCCCGGACGGATCTCCGTATTGAAGTCCGTTCCGCCGGCCGGGCCCAGTCCCAGATGCCACTTCCCGACGGCTGCCGTCGCGTAACCCGCATCGTGCAGGGCATCGGCCAGCGTATAGCACGCCGTGTCGATGATCAGTTCGGAGTTGCCCGGAGCGATACCCGTATTCTGCTGCCGCCACGGGTACATGCCCGTCAGCAGTCCGAAGCGCGACGGCGTACTCGTCGCCGAAGTGGCGTAGGCATTCGTAAAGCGCTGGCCCTGGGCCGCCAGGCGGTCGATGTTCGGCGTCGAGATCTTCGTGGCGCCGTAGCAGCTCAGATCACCGATGCCCAGGTCGTCGGCATAGATGAAGATCACGTTCGGAAGGCGCGGCGAAGAGGTCGTCGTCTCTCCGCAGCCCGAAAGAAGGGCAGCTGCCGGCACGGCAGCCAACAGGCAGCAGGGGTTGGTTTTCATAGTCATCAATATCGAGTTTTTCATGCGATTCTCATACGGCCGGCAAGCTAACGGACAACCCGGCAAACGGACCGCTGCGCCGGACAAGCGGGGAAACGCCGGCAAACAGCCGCGGCAACCACTTCACGTCCCCGCAGGAGTCTCCTCCGGCTCCTTCACCGGGCCGCCCGAAGCGCGTCGATGAAGACCGGCCACAGCGACCACAGATTCTCGGTCTGCAGCCACAGCTCCCGGGCCTGGGCCGCTGCCGTGGGGTGTTCGCTCTCGATGTCGCGCAGGTAGGCCTCGTCGGCCGGGTGCTCCGCAGCCGTAAACTCCTCGAACCACGGTGCAAAGTGGCTCCGGAACCGCTTCAGCTCCCCTTCGGGCAACTTCCCGTCGCGGCGGTAGCCCGACCACAGCAACAGCAGCTCCCGCGCCGGAGATTTGTCCGAAAGGTCGTTGATCACCTCGTCGAAAAGCTCGTCTTCGCCCATGGCCAGGTAGTCGAAGGCCAGCAGCTGGCTCCCCTCGAGGTGATCCTCCGGATCGAGATCGAGCAGCATCTCCAGCAGCGCCGCCGACATCTCGAAATCGTTGATCAGAAAATGGTCGATGGCCGAAGCATGGATCAACTCCAGCGCCGCACGTGAATTGCGATGGTTCCACTCGAGATTCACCTCCTCATCCTCGGGAATGAGCCCTGCCAGGCGCTGAAAAGCCCGGAACCGGGCATTGCAGGCCTCCTCGACATTCCCTTCACGCTGCATCCGCCGCGTGTGGGCCAACACCTTCTCAAAATCATAGGGGCCCTCGCCGATCACTTCGAAGGTCTGATCCGGCGTAGGCTCAAGCATCGCCTTTTGCATAATCGCGTCGCAATTTGAAAATCATCAACAAAAGAACTCCCAACGTCACCACGCCTCCCAGCACATAGGCCCAAAGCCGGTTCTCCAGTCCGAAGAACTGCTCCGAAACAAACAGGAACGATGCGCAGACATAGGTCATGAAGAGCGCCGGAAGCAGCGCTACCCACACATTCCAGCGATGCCGCATCAGGTAGACGGCAATCGACCACAACACCAGCGTCGCCAGCGTCTGGTTCGTCCACGCGAAATAGCGCCAGACAGATCAGAAAGGTTATCATAACACGACGGGGCGTCAGTTTTTCTGCGAAGATAACAAGAAATGAGAATTTTTTTGCAAAATTGTTGCAGAAAAAAAATTTTTTGCAGATATTTGCAGTCCCAAAGCGAACCGAACGGCTGCAGACCGGCGCTGCGAAGTGAGTCAAGGGGGGGGGTAGGGAAAGGAAATTTACCCCAAAGGCCGAATTAGCTCAGCGGTAGAGCACTTCACTCGTAATGAAGGGGTCCCGAGTTCAAATCTCGGATTCGGCTCGAAAGAGGAGGCAAGGAAAGGTGCCTCCTCTTTTCGTATACAGGCCTCAACAGGGCTGGCGTAAACGGGCGGCTACAAAACCCAGAGCAACGCCGACCGCCGCCTCCATAAAGCCGGCAGTCTCCTATCTCTATGGTACGGTCGCTATTGGCCTGCCCGGTGCGGTTCTCTTCAACCTGTCGGCACGCCATTCGGGGCCGGTCGGGGCGGTTTGGCCCCTCGTAACGGCCATCGCCATGACGGCCGGCGCCATGGTCTATCTCGCCGCCCACAAACGCTGGAACAAACTCTCGATCAAAACCATCAAAGGCACCATCCGCTCAAACGGCCTCAAAGTCGTCGACGAGAAGTGGCTGCGCAAAAATCTCCAGCAGATCTGCGGCGGTGCCTTCTCCCGCGAATGGGGTATCTTCCGCATCAAACCCATCAACACCTACGGCTGTTACAAACTCTTCGTCTACGAATTCCCCGAACCCCGCGAAATCCCCGAAGCCCGTTACGGCGCCGTGTGGATCGATACCTCGACCAGGCAGGCCGAATACTACACGCTCGAATACTCGTTAGACAACCGGCGGGTACTGGGCAGCATGACCGAAGAGCAGCACGCCAATGACGGCAGCATCGATTCGCCCGATCTGAAACGCTTCATCCTCTGGATCCTCGAATCCAACAAGGAGCCCGAATGCACCCTCAAACACCGCGACGAAGACTCCGAACCGGTCAACTGACCCCCCTCCGCCCCCGAAACCCAAACCCGATATACCCATTTTTGGCGATTGACCGCTTCGGCGGACGGCCCTACCTTTGCCGGCGAGAAAAAACCCAAGCCATGCCCCAGCATCCATCCGCCAAAAACGACGCCGCACCCATGCGGCAAATCCGTCCATACGACATTCCGCCAGCCAATTACCACAAACGGTCCATGCAGGTCCTCGTCTCAATCAGTCATAAACGGGGGAATCTCCAAACAAAGATTAATTAAAAAACTTTCAAACTCCGATATATTTCCTGAATTTATCATTATATTTGCACCGTAACGATTGTTTCTTGCCAATCAATGCAAGCCATAATAAAATATTGAAATGATGCGATTTCGCTTACAGAAAAATCTAAATTAAGCCAATCGACGTCATAAAATATATTTATTTAATACAATTGATTGCAAATCGTAACTTTCCCCGCCGGTTGGAACGAGGAATTAGAAGAGAAACCGATTAGATGACCCGATGATGAGACGATTTTTGCGACTTCTGACCCTGACCCTGCTCTTTTTGCCGACCGCATACACCTCCCGAGCCCAAAAGAATACCACCCCCCTCTACTCGATCTCGGGACAGGTTGTCAATGCCGAAACCGGTGCCCCCGTGCCCCTGGCTTCGTTCGTGGTCAACAACACCCTCGGCGTGGTCACCGATGAGGCCGGAAAATTCAAACTCGACCGGCTGAAGGGCGGCCAAATCACCTACCACGTCTCCTTCCTCGGATTCAGCCCCGTAGAGCGAAAGATCATCCTCTCGGCCGACATCAAGGATCTCAAGATCGCCCTTGAACCCCTCACGCTCGGTCTCGAGGAGGTCGTCGTCACGGCTCAGCCCACCGACGCCGGTTCGACCTCCAAGATCGGCGAAGAGGCCATCCGCCACATTCAGCCCATGAGCATCAGCGACATGTTCCAGCTCCTGCCCGGAAACCTCTCGACGAACCCCGGACTGAACGTCGCCAGCCAGGCCTCGATCCGCGAAATCGGATCCAATGCGAACAACGCAATGGGTGCCGCCGTGGTCGTCGACGGCGCCCCGCTCTCGAACGACAGCAACCTCCAGGCCCTCTCGCCCTCGCTGGCCGGCAGCGCCTCCAACCAGTCGATGAACGGTATGAACGATCAGACCACCGCCGGAAAGGGCGTCGATCTGCGTTCGGTATCGCCCGACAACGTCGAATCGATGGAGGTCATCCGCGGAATCCCCTCCGTCGAGTACGGAAACCTCACCTCCGGCGTGGTCATCGTCAAGACCAAGACCGGAGCAACCCCCTGGGAGGCCAAATTCAAGGCCGATCCCTATTCGAAGATGATCTACGCCGGAAAGGGCTTCGCCCTCGACAACGGAGGCGCCATCAACGCCGGCGTCGACTGGACCCAGTCGTTCGGCGATACCCGCAAACGCTATCTGGGATACGACCGCATCACCGCCACGATCGGCTACTCGAACAACATCGATGTCGCCGGACGGCCCATGCTCCTGCGCATCAACGGCACCTTCTACTCGAACGTCAACAACAGCAAGACCGACCCGCAGATGCAGATCACCAGCAGCACCTATGAAAACCAGAACATCGGCGCCCGCCTCAACCTCGAGGGCAGCTGGAAACTCAACGGCACCGTGCTCTCGGCCCTGGACTGCAACCTGATGGTCTCACAGTCCTATCAGAGCGACCGTCTGCACGAGTATGTATCGTCCCCGAGCGGCGTGATCACCAACACCACCACTCCCGGCATGAACGAGGGTATCTTCCTCCCGTCGACCTACTACTCGGACTACGAAATCGAAGGCAAACCCCTGAATATCTATCTGCAGGTCAAGGCTAACAAGATTATCCAGTTCGGGGGGGGGAATTTTACGAACCTGCGCATCGGCGCCGACTGGCGGTATGACGCCAACTACGGCCGCGGTCTGATCTTCGACGTGCTGCTGCCGCCGCAGAGCACTTCGAGCCAGACGCTGCGTCCGCGTTCGTTCCGCGACATCCCGGCGCTGAACAACCTCGCCCTCTTCGCCGAAGACCGTCTCAACCTCAAGCTCGGCTCCACGTCGCTGGCCCTGCAGGCCGGTGTGCGTCTGACGAACATGTTCCTCGATCCGCAGGCCCGTCAGGACGACATCTTCACCGTCGAGCCTCGCTTCAACCTCACCTACACGCTCTTCGACGGACCGAAAAGCATGCTCGCCCTCACCGGCGGCTGGGGCCTCTCCTACAAGGCGCCAACGCTGCTCTACCTCTATCCCGACAACGTCTACTTCGACCGCGTCAGCCTGGCCAAGGTCTCGAATTCGGACCCCAACGGCTCGCTGGCCGTCCTGTCGACCGACATCCTCACCAATCTGGCCAACCCGGATCTCAAACCCGCCCGCAGCCGCAAGTTCGAGGCCGGTCTGACCTTCCGTCTCGGAACCGTGCGCGGCGCCGTGACCTACTTCCACGAAAAACACACCAACGAGTTCGGTTTCGCTTCGCGCCCCCACTACATGCACTACGTGACCTTCGATGTCCCGACCTCGGCCACCGATCTGCGGTTCGAAGAGGGACAGGTCACCTACACCGACCAGGCAGGCCAGAAAACAACCGCCGCAACCCGTCAGGATGACTACATCGGGACCTATTACTCCCCGACCAACAACTCGCGCAGCGAAAAACAGGGCGTCGAATACAGCCTCGATCTGGGAACGTGGCGCGCCCTGCGCACCTCGCTCATCATCGACGGAGCCTGGTTCCACATCCGACGCACCGACGAACAGGACTATTACTCGAAAGTCACCGAAAACGACGACTACATCCGTCTGATGCCCGCCGGAAGCGGCACGATTCAGGATCGCGTGAACACCAACTTCCGATTCATTACCCACATCCCGCAGCTGAAGCTCGTCTTCTCGACCACGATGCAGGTCGTCTGGTACGAAAGTGAACAGAACATCTGGCAGGACGAGGCCGGAAACAACCGCTTCCAACCAACCGCCGACGGACAATTCCTGCAGATCTGCCCCCTGGGATTCTACGACAAACAGGGCAACTACACCCCCTGGCAGACGGAATTCGCCTCCGACTCGCGGTACTCGCAGATGGTCTCCCGATCCCTGCTGACGGCCTACGACCGCGAAACGTTCCGCCCGTGGGTGATGTTCAACTTCCGCCTCACGAAAGAGATCGGCCGGATCGTCGAACTCTCCTTCACGGCCAACAACTTCACCCGAACCTCCCGCTGGCACTACTACGACACCCGCACCGGATACAAGCAGATCTACCCCGACATGTACTTCGGCGCCGAACTCAAACTCCATATCGGCAGCAAACGCTGATCCTTCCGATATTTCTTCGAAAACAACCCAGAGTAATTTAAAATAGAAAGACGATGAAAACGATGAATCTGAGGGCTAAGGCCCTCCTGCTCCTGGCCTCGGGAGCCCTCTTTGCGACCGGCTGCAGCAGCAGCGACAACGATGATAACGGAACCGGCGGTGGCAGCGGTTCGAACAAGTTCAACCTTACGGTCACGCTGACCGCTCCGTCGGGATACGAAACCTCCGACCTGCCCGCCATGTCCGTGACGGCCGTCAACGCCGACAAGGAACTCACCTATACCGAAGAGCTCGCCGCCGGCGAAAACTCCGTCACCTTCGAAGTCTCCTCGGGCCAGTACCGCATCACCGCTACCGGCCAGTATTCGAATACAATCTCCTTCACGGGTGCCGCCCAGGCCGATGTATTCGCCGATCAGAGCGCTACGATCGAACTGGCCGAAGTCAACGAATCGCCCCTGTTGTTCAAGGCTATCTACTCGACGTCGAGCCCCGCATACTCGATTACGGACACCTATTTCGAGATTGTCAACAACTCGGACAAGGTGCAGTATCTCGACGGTCTGATCGTCGCCTCGGTCACCCCGTCGACCACCGCCACCAACCCCTGGGAGACCGTCTTCCCGCTCTATCCCGTCTATGGCGTGGCTGCGGCATTCCCCGGCTCGGGCACCGAATATCCGCTGCAGCCCGGTGAGAGCATCGTCGTGGCCAATGACGCCACCGACTGGACTGCCAAACAGGGCGCCGATCTCTCGGGCGCCGACTGGGAAGTCTATATTCCGAACGTCTCCATCCCCAGCGCCGACGTCGACTACGATGCGGCCAACCTGATCATCATCTTCAACGAAAACACCCAGCGTCAGCTCAATCCCGGATTCATGAAGGGCGCCTTCCTGCTGGCCAAACTGCCCGACGGCATCACCCCCGAAGCCTATGCCAGCGACAGCGAAAACTACATGGTCGAACCCAATACGACCAAAAGCCAGCGCAACCTGATGATTCCGAGCAGCTATCTGCTCGACGCCGTCGAGATCTGGGACGCCACCGAACCCGAACAGGCTCAGCTGCTCATGGCGCAGGATGATGCGGGCAAGGCCTATGTCACCGGATTCTCCGGCAAGTGCATCCGCCGCAAGGTCACCAAGATCGAAAACGGCCGGGCCTACTATCAGGATACCAACAACTCGTCGAACGACTTCCTGACGGATCAGCCCCTGACCCCCGGTCAGGAGCCCACGCAGGCCGACTGACGGCCCTCATCTGCCGTCGTCCGCGGACGACCCTTCCTCAACCGAAACGGCTCCCTCGTCAAGGGCAGAGCCGTTTCGGTTCAAAACAAACCTTATCTAACGGATCTACTGTCATGAAAAAATTCCCGACCAGCGTTCTGTGTCTGATGTGTGTGCTTGCGGGCGGGGCCTCGCTCCGGGCTCAGGAGAAGGTGCAACTCCCCGTCTACAAGGAGTTGGAACGCTCCGGAAACCTCTTCTCCGAAAGCCACAACCCTACGTCGCTGTGGTTCTCGCCCCTGAGCAATATGATCGACTTCCAGGCCGATTACAAGCTCGAACGCGGCGACTTCCACGACCTGGACGAATCGTCCAAAACCGGACACTTCGGCGTCGGAATGGCCGGCCGGCAGCGCTTCAACAAGGTCGTCTGCGCCGGAAGCATCCGATACGACGACGGAAAGGAGTTCGCCCGGCGTTGGAACTCAACCCTGCAGATTGCCGACGACAATCCGTTCATCCTCGGCGATTCGATCCCTTCGGACTTCAACACCCAGCGCTTTGTGCTCTCGGGAAACGTGGCCTACCATCCGTTTGACAGGCTGACTCTCGCCCTCAAACTCGACTACGATACCGGAAGTTCGGCCAATCAGACCGACCCTCGTCCCAAAACCGACGGCATGCATTTCGTCATCACACCCGGTATCCAATACGGACTGGGCGCCGGATTCTCGCTGGGCCTCTCCGGATCGTTCAACCTCATGAGCGAATCGATCACCCACACGGTGCTCGATCCCCGCGAATCGTACGTCTACTTCCGGTTCAACGGTCTGGGCGACTACAGCACCATCTCGACCGGTACGTCCCAAAGCTACCCGCGCGACTACAACGGCACGGAGTATACCGGGGCCCTGCAGCTGGCCTGGGATTCGGGACGCGGCATCGCCAACCTGCTCGAGGTGCGCTACGCCTCGAACAGCGAAGAGGCCCGCGACGGCGGAGCCACGTTCACCTTCCTCGGCGGAGACTACTCGCGGACGGGATTCTCGGTCAGCGACCGCATCCGCTTCGGAAACGAACGCCGCGTCCACAACCTCATCATCGGCTGGCAGCACAAGACCGTCGAGGGCATCTGGTACGAACAGACGGCCTACTACGATCCCGAAAAGAACAACCAGCTCGCATTCAAGATCCAGACTTCGGGCCTCAAAAACCGGGAAACCGCCTCCACCCTGCAGGGTGAATACCGTTTCGACCTGCTGCGCGAAGGGACTCCCAGTTTCTCGCTCGATGCCGGCGCACGGCTCGAACAGTCGGAAACCATCCACTACGAAGGCGACGGAAACAGCCGCAAATATACCCGCATAACGGGCGGCGTCACCGCCTCGAAGTTCTTCTTCTTCGGTCGCAACCAGCTGACGGCGACACTCGGCGTAGCCGGCGGCAGCGCCCTCAACGCCTCGCAAACCGTACAGGAGCGTCTGCGCGAGGTATACACCGACCCGCAGTTCGAATACATGACCGGAACCTGGATGGGCGGCAACGTCGAAATCCGCTACCGGAGGCTCTTCGGCAACCTCTGGGGTGGTCTGTTTGCCCGCGCAGCCCTCAAATACTACCTGGGCGCCAACACCTTTACCGACCGGTACGACGCCACCGACCGCCGTTGCTTCACCTTCGGCGCCGAAATCCTCTTCTGAAACACAACACCTCAAACACGACTAACAACATGCATTTTCTGAAAAAAGTGCTCCTCGCAGCGCTTCTTCTGTGCCAGGCCCCGCTCCTTGCCGCCTCGCACAGTGGTTTCGCCGTCGTCATCGACGAAAAAAGCTACGCCGAAGCGCGTCCCCAGGTCGACGCCTACATCGCCCAGATCGAAACAAGCGGTCTGAAGGTCCATCTGGTCATCGACCGAACCTCGCAACCCGATTCGCTGCGGAATCTGCTCCGAGACCTCCACGCCCAGAAAGAGGCCCCGATCGAAGGAGCCGTGCTGATCGGCGATATCCCGGTCGTCATGGTCCGCGACGCCCAGCATCTGACCAGCGCCTTCAAGATGGATCAGGAGGCCTTCGACCGCTGGGAATCCTCCGTGCCGTCGGACCGCTTCTACGATGACTTCAGCCTCCGGTTCGAACCCATCGGCCCCGACTCGATCCACCCCGGCTGCTGCTACTATTCGCTGACGGCCGAATCCGCCCAGCAGACCCGTCCCGACATCTACTCGGGTCGCATCCGCCCCACGGACTGCAACGGCACGAGCCGTTATGAAAAGCTGCGCCATTATCTGGAAAAGGTCGTGCAGGCCAAGCTGCATCCCGAACCCGTCGACCAGATCCTCTTCTTCAGCGGCAACGGGTTCATCTCCGAATCGATGGTGGCCCGCATCGACGAAAAGGCAACCCTGCTCGAACACTTCCCCTGGCTCGAGCGTCAGCGCAACGGTATCAGCTACATCGACCACAAACGCGACGTCCACATCAAGTCGCGTCTGAAAAACGAAATGCGCCGCCGCGACCTCGACTACGCCGTCCTCCACCATCACGGAGACTGGAATACGGAGTACCTGAACGACCTGCCCAAAACCAACAACACCCGCGAGCAGATCGAACAGATCAAACTCTATCTGCGCGAATCGATGCGCCACGCCGCCGCACACGACATCCCGGCCGACAGCGCCCGCGCCCGCATCGCACGCCGCTACGGCGAGTTCCCCGACGCGTGGTTCGACGGAGCGGACGATGCCTCGCTGCGCGCCCGGGACTCGATCTATCTGAGCGATCTGGACCTCTATCTCGAGGATTTCGACAACTATGACCCCGGCTGCCGCGTCGTGTCGCTCGACGCCTGCTTCAACGGATCGTTCCACCGCGACAACAGCATCGCCAACGCCTATATCTTCGGCCCGGGTCAAACCGTCGCCGTCCTGGCCAATTCGGTCAACGTTCTGCAGGACAAGTGGATCGACCGCTATGTCGGACTGCTCGGTCTGGGCATGAACGTCGGCAATCTGGTCAAGTACGCCCCCTATCTCGAACAGCACATCATAGGCGACCCGACCTTCACATTCGCATCGGCCGACCCGAAGATCGATGTCAACCGTCTGCTGCGCGACGACAAGACCTCCACGTGGCGCCGCATGCTCCGCGAGGAACGTTACCCCGCCCTGCAGGCCCTGGCCGTCGAAAAACTCTTCCGCCGCGGTGAACTCTCCTCGCAGGAATTGCTGCGCATCTTCCGCGAAAGCCCCAGCCATCAGCTGCGCATGCAGAGCTTCATCAACCTCTCGGAGTGCCGCGACGACGCCTTCATCGAGGCCGTCTCGCTCGGTATGACCGACAGCTACGAAATGGTCGAGCGTTTCGCCGCCAACGTCCTCGCCCGCAGCGGCGACGAGCGGCTTATCCCCGCCATGATCGCCGCCTCGATCCGCAACAACACCTCCGAACGCGTCGAATTCGCCCTCAAACAGGCCATGCCCATGTTCGAAGAGAAGAAACTCCTCAATGAGTTCGAACGCCAGTTCCCGCAGACAAACTACCTCGATGCCCGGAACGTCCACGACCAGATCCGCCACGCCATCGAGGTCAACGCCAACCGCTGGATCGCCCCCATGCAGAAGATCATGAGCCCCGACTGCTCGAAAAAGAGCCGTCTGCAGGAGATCCGTTCGATGCGGAACTACCACATCCACTTCCTCGTGCCGCAGCTGCTCGAGTACATGCGCTCGTGTGACGACCCCGACGTGCAACAGGCCATGCTCGAAGCCTTCGGATGGTTCACCCTCTCGGTCAACCGGCAGATGATCGCCGACACGGCCCTCGAAATGAGCCGCGACGAGAAGCTCGCTCCCGAAGTCCGCAACGAGGCTCTGAAAACCTTTAACCGGCTGAAATGATGAAACGTCTGCTGCTCGCAGGGCTGCTCGCCGCCGTCATCCTGCCCGTCGCGGCCCAGCCCTATCGCAAAAGCTATGCGGTGCCGACACCCACCGAAGAGGTGCTGAGGATCCGTCGCTCCAGCGCCTGGACCCCCTCGACGCCCGACCCGGTGCAACTCCCCGCAAGCGTCGACAACTCGACGCTCAAGTTCTTCCCCAAAGTGTTCAACCAGCAGGGAGGTTCGTGCGCCCAGTCGTCGGGCATCCGCTACCTGTTCACCTACGAGATGAACCGGGTGCGCGATCTCGACGCCCGGGCCTCCGACGAGAACACATACAGCTACTTCTTCACCTGGAACTTCCTCAACGAAGGCATCGACCAGGGCGGATTCGCCGAACAGGGCCTCAACATCGCCAAACAACAGGGTGCCATGTCCCTGGCCGACTTCCCCGATCCGACGTTCATCTCCGGCTACATCTGGGCCTCGGGATATGACAAGTACATCCGCGCCATGCACAACCGCGTGAAGGAGATCTTCACTATCGACGCCACCACCCAGGAGGGCATCGATCTGGCCCGCCGTTACCTCTACGACGCCGGAAACGGAAGCCCCCACGGCGGTATCCTCACCTATTCGGCCCTGGCCAACGGCTGGACCTTCGACACCGACTACTCCGGCCCCTCGCAGACCGGGTACAACTACCTGCTCACCAAGCTGGCCACGGACGGAGCCCACGCCATGACCATCGTCGGATATGACGACACGGTCGAATTCAATGACGGGCAGCAGACCCATCGCGGCGCCTTCATCGTCGTGAACTCCTACGGCGAATGGTGGGGCGACCGCGGACGGTACTATCTGCCCTACTGCTTCTTCCTCACCGATCGGAGCCCCTCGGTGCTGAGCCACGAATTCACCGGCTGCTCCTGCACGGAGTATACCCCGAAGGTCATCTTCCGCGTCAAGGTCTCCTACACGTCGCGCAACGACCTCGCCTTCACGATGGGCGTCGCCGACAAACCCTACGCCGTCACCCCGACCATAACCGTGCAGCCCCCCATCGCCATCAACCAGGGCGGTGACCACCCCATGCAGGGCGAATATGTCGACAACGGTAATACGATCGAACTGGCCTTCGACTTCTCGGAGGTCGCCGACCGATACGCCGGCTATGCCGAACCGAAATACTTCCTGTCGGTCACCCGCTCGGAGATCGGCAAACTCGGAAGCGGTACGCTCGACGCCTTCTCGGTTGTCGATGCCCGCGATGCCGACCGTCCGCAGACCTACACGTGCGAACTGGAGAACCCCGTTCCGCTCGAAATGGGCGCCAACCTCTTCTCGATCGCCACCACCGCCCTGCAGACCACCTCGGCATCCGCCGTATCGTGGATTGACAACTTCGGCGTGCCGTTCACCTCGCCCTACGTGCTGCGGACGGCCAGCGGCAAGTATGCCAAGTTCTCCGTCACGGACTACGATGCGGGCAGCGGCCGCCTGACGATCCGTTACCTCTATCAGCACGACGGATCCCGAAACCTGAACAGCTTATCGGATTAAATCGCATGCGTATGAATACACGACACAGGATCATCGCGCAAATGGCTCTGGCCGGCTGTCTGTGGCTGGGAGCCTGCTCGCAGGACAACAGCAATACGCCGGGTACACCCGCCGAACCCGCCCGCGTCGAAAGCCTCACCATCGAAGGACTCAACGACCAGACGTGGGTCTACGTCTCGCTCGAACAGGGCAAGGTCGTGGGCTCAAGCCCGCTGGGCGACGAGGAGCAGGATGCCGCCTGGAAGGCCCGCACCGATTGGGATTTCGCCCTCTGCGGCGAGCTGATCCGCACCAACAGCGGAACCTCCGGTACGGGCAACGGCGGTATTCAGCCGGTGACCAACAAGAGCTTCAACGCCCTGGACGAGGCCCCGACCGACGGATATACGGTCGACACGGACGACCGCATCATACGGCACTGACCTCCCCGCACCGAACTCACCCGAAAAAGGGACGTTTGCCCGTCGGCAGACGTCCCTTTTCACAGGCTGTCCCGCCGGCCGGAAAAGGCCGGTCCGACACCGGTCGCCGACTGCCCCCGCAAACAACCGACCGTCCCGCATCCCGGCGCCCTCGGTCCACTCGGCTCCCGCACGGCCAAATCACGAAAATATTTTGAAATATGACGGCATTTGACTACTTTTGCGCCATAAAACCACCCCCTGATGTTGCGCAGATTTGCAGCGGTAATCTATTCGGCCATCTTCCTCGCTCCGGGATGGCTCGGCGCCACGGGCTTCACGCTCTTCGCCGGACTCGTACCCCTGCTCTGGATCAGCGATTCGCTGAGCGCATCCCGCCGCGACTGGTGGCGGATGTTGGGGTGGGCCACGCTGGCATTCGTGCTGTGGAACGCACTGACCATCTGGTGGATCTGGTATGCAACGCCCGTCGGACCCGTGGCCGCTACCGTCGCCTCGACGTTCCTCAATCTGATCGCTTTCATGCTCTTCCACACCGTCTCGAAGCGTGCCCACAAGGCCCTGGCCTACGTCACGCTCGTCACGGCCTGGATCACGACCGAATACTGGTACACCGTCGGCGACTTCTCATGGCCCTGGCTCATCCTCGGAAACGGCTTTTCGCACGCGGTCTGGATGGTGCAATGGTACGAATACACCGGTGTCTTCGGCGGTTCGCTCTGGGTGCTGGTGGTCAACATCCTCCTCTTCGAGGCCTGGAAGGAGCGCCGCAACCCGCGCAAATGGAGCGCCGCGGCTGCAGCCCTGATCCTGCCGATGGGAGTGTCGCTGGCGGTCAGCGCCGGATGGAAGCAACCCGACGAGGGAACGGTCCGCGTCAGCATCATCCAGCCCAATGTCGACTGTTACGACAAGTTCCACGGCGACGCCGAACGGCAGGAGCAGAATATTCTCGATCTGCTCGGACAGGTGCCCGACGACGCTCAGTTCATCCTGCTGCCCGAAACCGCCGTCCCGGGATATTACGTCGAACCCGCACTGAGCGACTTCCCCTGGAGCAGCGACGAGGCCGGGGCCTTCTGGCTGCAACTCACCGATTCGCTGCGCCGCAACCATCCCGACGCCCTGCTCGTCACCGGCGCCAACACCATCCGCCGCTACGCCCCCGGCGCACAGACCGAAACCGCCCGCCGCGACCGCTTCTCGAACGGGTACTACGATGTCTTCAACACGGCCGTGGGACTCGACTCCGCTGGCCGCATGCAACTGCACCACAAAGGCCGGCTGGTCATCGGCGTCGAAAACACCCCGACGTGGGTCTTCGACGTCTTGCGTTTCCTGGTCATCGACCTGGGCGGTGTCGTCGGGCAGATCGGAAAAGGAACCCACGGATCGGCCTTCGAGCATGACGGCGTCCGGGTCGGCCCGGCCATCTGTTACGAGGGTCTCTACGGCGACTTCTACGGCGATTTCGTCCGCCGCGGCGCCCAATTCATGGCCATCGTCTCCAACGACGGCTGGTGGGGCGATACCCCCGGCTACAGGCAGCTCTTCTCGATCTCGAGGCTGAGAGCCATCGAGCACCGCAGGGCCATCGCACGCTCGGCAAACACCGGAGAGTCGGGTTTCATCTCTCCCACGGGAAAGGTCGGACAGACGCTCGGGTGGGAGGAACGAGGCACTCTCTCGGCGGAGGTGACCCTCAACTCACAGATGACCTTCTACACCCGCTACGGAGACTTTGTGGCCCGCATCTCGGAGTATGTGCTGCTGCTCTGCCTCCTCTATTTCGCAGCCTACCGCGTCAAGCGACGAAACCATCTTGTGAAATAATTCATTTTGCTGTCATGAACTATAACCAGACTCTCGAATTCCTCTTTCAGTCGTTGCCCGCCTTCGAAACCCAGGGCGCAACGGGGTACAAGCCGGGATTGGAGCGGATCTCCGCATTCTGCCGACACATCGGAAACCCCCAGCGGAACTTCTTCACCATCCATGTGGCCGGTACGAACGGCAAGGGCTCCGTGGCACACATCATCGCCTCGGTGCTCCAACAGGCCGGATACCGGACCGGACTCTTCACCTCGCCCCATCTGGTCGACTTCCGCGAGCGCATCCGCGTCGACGGCGAGATGATCCCCAAACAGAAGGTCGTCAACTTCGTCGACAAGCATCATGACAAGATGGTTGAACTCGAACTCTCGTTCTTCGAAATGACCGCGGCCATGGCTTTCGACTACTTCGCACAGAGCGACGTCGAGGTCGCCATCATCGAAACCGGCCTCGGCGGCCGGCTCGATGCCACGAACATCATCGTCCCCATTCTGAGCGTCATCACCAACATCGGCCTCGAACACACCGCCCTGTTGGGCGACACTCTCCCGAAGATCGCCCGCGAAAAGGCCGGAATCATCAAGAAGAGCATTCCGGTGATCATCGGCGAAGCCGATCCCCGCTACAACGAGGTCTTCGAACAGATCGCAGCAGCCAACAAGTCGCGCGTGATCTATGCCGAAAAGGAGTTCCGCTGCGAGGAGCACCACACAGAGGGTGATTACCAGCACTTCCGGCTCCGCCGCACACGCGACAACCGGGAGTTCGATGCCGAACTCGATCTGAAGGGCGAATACCAGGTCCGCAACATCGTGACGGCTTCGGCCGCCGTCGACTTCCTCCACGAGGAGACCCCGCTGACGATCTCCCGCCGCGCCTATCTCGAGGGTCTGCGCAATGCGGCTGCCAACACCTCGCTCATGGGCCGCTGGCAGAAGCTGGGCGACGCCCCGCTGACGATCTGCGACACGGGGCACAACGCCCACGGAATCGCCTGGGTGGCCGAGCAGCTCCGCTCGACGCCCCACAGAGAGCTCTACTGCGTCATCGGATTTGTCCGCGACAAGGATCTGGCCCACATTCTGCCCCTGCTGCCGCGCGAAGCCCATTATCTCTTCACACAGGCCCGCTCCGAAAGGGCGCTTCCCGCCGCCGAACTGGCTGCCAAGGCTGCCATCTACGGGTTACAGGGTGAAGCCTTCGGGGAGGTGGGCGAGGCCCTGAAGCGGGCTCGCGAACAGGCTTCGGCCGAAGACATGATCTTCATCGGCGGAAGCACCTACGTCGTGGCCGAGGTGCTCTGATCCCGGCGGGCGAAGGGGCGAGCGGAAAGGCCGGCAGACAGAGAAACCGGCGGGCGGACGAAGGGGCGAGCGGAAAGGCCGGCGAGCGGAAAGGCCGGCGGGCGGACGAAACCGACGGGCGAAGAAGTCGGCCGAACAGGTGCGACCGTCGCAGATCTCCAACGAAAAACCGGCCCGGCAACCGACACGCAGCATCCGGCCCCCGCAATTGACTCGCTGAACCCGTTCCCGCAATTGACTCGCAGAATCCAACAGACTCGTAGAATCCCGCCCCCGCAAACCGACAAAAAAGAGCGAAACCCCGCAAGGTTCCGCTCTTTTGCATCAGGCCTGGCCCATTTTGGGACCCGTATCCGGAATCGGCGTCGGGGTCGGAATCTCAATCTTGCCCACGTTGCTCTCGTAACGGATGATGTTGTCCTGCAGCGAGCGAAGCAGCCGCTTGGCATGCTCCGGCGTGAGGATAATGCGACTCTTGACCCGCGCCTTCGCTACCCCCGGAAGCACCGTCGCAAAGTCGATGATGAACTCCGAGGTGGAGTGCGATATGATGGCCAGATTCGAATAGTGTCCCTGGGCCACCGAATCGTCCAACTCAAGGTCGATACCAAACTGTTTCATCTCTGCCATTCCCTTCGAAAGATTTGGTTTATGCAAATTTAACCGCTTTCGGCCCTCGATGGACAACCCCCGGACCAAAAGTTTTCGATATTTTATCAACAGTCCCGACCTCCGGAACATACTCCCGGACCCTTTTTTCCCGTTTGTTGCCGCGGATACGATCCTTTTTCGTATCTTTGTCATCCAAACCTGCACACTCCGGGCATTATGGCATTCGAGATCGTTGAAACCCTCTTCCGCGGAATCTGCGTGGGCGTCGCGGCTTCCATCACCGTCGGCCCCGTAGCCGTGCTGTGCATCCAGCGAACCCTCTCCAAAAGCCGACGGTCGGGAATCGTCTCCGGAATCGGAGTCGCCTGCGCCGACACCTTCATGGCCATGGCTGCCCTCTTCTTCTACTCGATGCTCCAAACCCAGATCGAGCAGTACAACACCCTGCTCAGGGTCATCGGCGGCATCTTCGTCGTCATCGTCGGCGTCTTCATCTTCGCCCAGAACCCCGTCCCCCAGATCCGCCGAAACAGAGCCGGGAAAAGCTCCCTCTGGCAGGACTTCGCATCGATATTCGGCCTGACGATCGCCAACTTCATCATGGTCGTCCCCTATATCCTCGCCTTCTTCGCCGTCTTCAAAATCTCGAGCGGCGAAATGACCGACCACACCGTCGGCGAATTCTTCCGCGCCCTGTTCGTCATCGCCGGATTCTTCTGCGGCGCCGCCACCTGGTGGACCTTCCTGGCCTGCGTGATCAACCTCTTCCGGAGAAGATTCCGCCCCCGCCACATGCTCACGATCAACCATGTTGCCGGTATCATCATCGGCATCCTCGGCATTTACACCATATTATCCACCTTTTTTGATATCTTCCCAAATGTCGGACACTAAAAAGACAAATCCCAAAATCATAATCGCCGTCGACGGATACTCCTCCTGCGGCAAAAGCACCTTCGCAAAGGCCATTGCCGCACGGCTGGGCTACATCTTCATCGACACCGGCGCCATGTACCGCGCCGTGACGCTCTACGCGCTGGAACACGGCGCCATCCGCTCGGGAATGGTCGACGAAGAGGCCGTCGTCAAACTCCTCGGCGAAATCTCGATCACATTCCGCTTCAACCCCCAGCGCGGAGCCAGCGACATCTACGTCAACGGCGATCTGGTCGAGGGAAAGATCCGAACGATCGAGGTCTCGAACTGCGTCAGCCAGGTCAGCGCCATTCCCGAAGTGCGCCACAAGCTGGTGGCCATGCAGCAGGAGATGGGGCGCCGGCGCGGAGTGGTGATGGACGGACGCGATATCGGAACGGTCGTCTTCCCCGACGCCGAACTGAAACTCTTCATGACGGCCGACCCCAAGGTGCGGGCCGAACGCCGTTACAAGGAGTTGCGCGAAAAGGGAATGGAGGTTTCGCTCGAGGAGATCGAGCGTAACGTCCGCGAACGCGACAAGGCCGACATGAGCCGCGCCGTCTCGCCCCTGCGTCAAGCCGAGGATGCCATCGTACTGGACAACAGCCACATGACCGTCGACGAACAGATGACATGGTTCCTCGACCGTTTTGCCCGGGTGACCGGACAGCACCCGGATCGGTAGAATCGGCTCCGAAGCCCCGAAACGGGTGAAGCAAGGACCTGCGGATGGAGAAAACCGAGCAGGGGGGGGGCAGAGAAGAGAGAAGAGAGGAAGAGAAGGGCTCGAGCGTAAGGAGAGGGGCGCACTGGAGAGGGGCGCACTGGAGAGGCCGGACGGAAAGAAGCCGGACGGAAAGAGAGAACCAAACGCAAGGCGAGATCCGAACGGGCAGGTGCCTCAGGACAACGCGAAGAGTCGAAATAACTAAAATTGGACTTATGCATATCGAGATAGACGACAAATCGGGATTCTGCTTCGGCGTGGTCCGGGCCATCTCGCAGGCCGAGGAGGCCCTGGCGGAAGGCGGGACGGTCTACTCGCTCGGAGATATCGTCCACAACCGCATCGAGGTCCAGCGCCTCGAGGAGCTGGGGCTTCACACCGTGACCCACGACCGGATGGAGGGGATTGCCGGCGGCCGGCTGCTGATCCGAGCCCACGGCGAGCCCCCCACAACCTATGAACGGGCACGAAAGTTGGGGATTCACGTCATCGATGCCACGTGTCCCGTCGTGGCACGGCTCCAGCGGAGAGTCAAGCAGGCCTACGAGGCGATGCTGCCCGTCGGCGGACAGGTCGTCATCCTCGGAAAGCGTGGACACGCCGAAGTCGTCGGTCTCACGGGGCAGGTCGACGGACCGATCCTCGTCATCGAACGAGCCGAAGATCTGCGGCAGATCGACTTCGCGCGCCCGATCCACTTCCTCTCGCAGACCACCCAGAGCATCGCCCTCTTCGAGGAGCTCGGCGCCGAGATGAAACGTCGCGCCAAAGTCCCCGAAGACGTCCGCATCGACGACACGATCTGCCGACAGGTCGCCAACCGCGAGCAGTATCTCACGCAGTTCGCCGCACGCTTCGATGTGGTGATCTTCGTCTGCGGCCGCAAGTCCTCGAACGGAAAGGTTCTCTCCGAGGTCTGCCGCCGCGCAAACCCGAAGACCCATGTGGTCGAAGAGCCCGCCGAGATCGACAACGGTTGGTTCGCGGGGGCCCGAAGTGTCGGAATCTGCGGCGCCACCTCCACCCCCAAGTGGCTGATGCAGCAGGTGGCCGATGCAATCGATAAAAGAACAGTTCAGTGAATCATAAATAGTTTTTCCATGAAATACTTCATCCGTTCGCTAAAATATTTCTGCGCCCTGTGCGTTCTCTGCCTGGCGATCATGTATCTGAACCGTCTGGCCGGCACGGCCCGGCTCTCGGTGAGCGACACCTTCTACGTGATGTTCCACACCCCGCGAGGCATGATGCTCCCCGTGGTAATCGTCATCCTGGCCGCCTTCTACCCCAAATTCGGATTCGTCTCGCGCCAGGTCGAGGGCGACATCGACGAAAACCGGCAGCAAATCCTCAACGCTTTTGGTTCCGAAGGATTCTCGCTCCGCAGCGAAGAGGAGGGCACATTGACCTTCCGCGCCGACAACTGGGGCAAAAAACTCCTCATGCTCGGCGAGGACGAACTGAAAGTATCACAATATGGACAATGGATCCGCATCGAGGGTAACCGCCGCGGCGTGGCCCGCGTCCAGTACCGCCTCGACTCCTACATGCAGATGATTCGTCACGATGAAAAGAATGAATAGAAAATACCGCCGTTGGACCGTCGCAGCCGCCGTCGTGGCTGCGGCTGCCGTCACCGTCTTCGCCGCCCGAAACGACTTCGGGCTCGGCCGCAACATGGAGATCACCGTCAACATGATGCGTGAACTCTCGCTCAACTACGTCGATCCGATCGACCCCGACCGTCTGATGGAGGGGGCCGCCGCCGGCATGGTCAGCGATCTGGACCCCTACACGGAGTACATCCCCGAAAAGAACATGCAGGACTTCGAACTGCTCACGACCGGCAAGTACGGCGGCATCGGCGCCCTGATCCGCCAGAAGGAGGATTACGTCCGCATCGCACAACCCTACGAGGGTTCGCCCGCCGATCTGGCCGGTCTGCGCATCGGTGACAAGATCCTCGCCATCGACGGAAAGGATGCCCGAGGCTTGACCACGCAACAGGTCTCCGACCGGCTGAAGGGACAGCCCGGCAGCAAGGTCCGCGTGACGGTCGAACACCTCGACGGCACGCAGGAGACCCAGAGCATCCGCCGCCAGCGCATCGCCATCCCCGGAGTCCCCTATGCCGGGTGGATCGCCGACGGCATCGCCTACATCCGCCACAGCGACTTCACCGAAGGATGTTACGAGGAGATGCGCGCCGCCCTGGAGCGTCTGCGCCGGGAGGGCGAGCTGAAGGGGCTCGTGCTGGACTACCGCTCGAACGGCGGAGGTATCATGCAGGAGGCCGTCAAGATCCTCGGCATGTTCGTCCCCAAGGGAACGGAGGTCGTCAGCACGAAGGGCCGCTCGGAGAATTCAAAGCAGGCCTTCCGCACCGAGACGGAACCCATTCTGCCCGATCTGCCCCTCGTCGTACTGATCAACGGCAACACGGCCTCAGCTGCCGAGATCGTATCAGGGGCCCTGCAGGATCTCGACCGAGCCGTCCTGATCGGCCAGCGCAGCTTCGGAAAGGGGCTCGTCCAGACAACCCGCCCCCTGGGTTACAACACCATGCTCAAGCTCACCACCGCCAAGTACTACATCCCCTCGGGGCGCTGCATCCAGGCCATCGACTACTCCCACTCGCAGGAGGGGAGCGTGCGCACGGTGCCCGACTCGCTGATCTCCGAATTCTCGACCCGCGCCGGCCGGAAGGTCTATGACGGCGGCGGAATCATGCCCGACATCCGCACCGAACCCGAATACATCTCCCGCTTCGCCGTAACGCTCTATGCCCTGGGATTCATCGAGGACTTCGGGGACGAATACACCCGCCGGAACCCCGGCAAGCAGATCGACATCCGCTCGTTCTCGATCACCGATGCCGACTATGCCGATTTCGAGGCCTTCATGAAGGACAAGAAGGTCCCCTATGAATCGGATACCCGCCGGGCAATCAAAGCCCTGAAGAAGGCGGCCGAGGAGGACCGGTTCACCGATCTCGAAGAGCGCTTCGAAAAACTCGAGGCCGAACTCAAGGACGACACCCAGACCAATCTCGAAACCTATCGCGAACAGATCGTCGATGCCATCAACAACGACATCGTCCTGCGCCACGGCTATCAGGCCGGCGTGATCGAACACTCGCTCGGAGACGATCCCGAAGTCAAACGCGCCCTCGAGGTGCTCGGCGCCCCCGAAGAGTATGCCCGGATCACGACCAGTCAGGATACCGCCCGCAAATAGTCCGCAGTTCCGATAAATGCCGCCGGCCATGAAAATCCATGCGCACAAATTCTCGTTCCGAAACCGCGTCGTCGTCATCATCGTCGGCGTGGCGCTCGGCGCCGTGTCGCTGCTCTACACCAACGAAATGGCCCGCAAACTCAAGGGTAAGGAGCAGCACGACGTGGCCCTCTGGGCCCACGCCATGGAGCGCGTCAGCCGCGATATGATGGGAACCATTCAGGACCCCCTGGTCGCCGATATCATGTCCACCGGAAACAACATTCCGTTCATCATCACCGACGAAAACCTCGAGGTCATCAACTCCCACCTGATCCCCGACAAGATCATCGACCACCCCGATCGGCTCCGCAGGCAGATCGACAAGTTCATGTCCGAAAACCAGCCCATTCCCGTGCGGTTCCGATTCTCGTCGGAACACTACCACCTGATCTTCTACGGAAAATCGGCCCTGCTCAAGTCGCTCTACTACTTTCCCTATATTCAGATCATCGTCATCGCGGCGTTCATCACCCTGGGATTCATTGCCTTCCGCTCGTCGAAGCACGACGAGCAGAACCGCGTCTGGATCGGTCTGGCCAAGGAGACCGCCCACCAGCTGGGCACTCCGACCTCCTCGCTGCTCGGATGGATCGAGTATCTCCGCTCGCAGAATATCGACCAGGCGGCCGTCGAAGAGATGAACAAGGACCTCACCCATCTGATGAAGATCACCGACCGCTTCTCGAAGATCGGCTCCGAAACCCCGCTCACCCCGGCGAACATCAACGAGGTGGTCGGAGAATCGGTCATGTACTTCCGCAAGCGGATCCCCCGCAATGTCACCCTCGACTACAACGGGCTGGCCATCGCCCCCGTACAGGCCAACATCAATGCCGCCCTGTTCGAGTGGGTGGTCGAGAACCTCATGAAAAACTCGCTCGACGCCCTGCAGGGACACGGCACCATCGACGTCAGGATCTCTTCGGACGACAAACACGTCATGATCGATGTGAAGGATACCGGAAAGGGAATCCCCAAAAGCAACTGGAAACGCATCTTCGAGCCCGGATTCACCACCAAAACCCGCGGCTGGGGACTCGGACTGTCGCTCTCGAGACGTATCGTCGAGGAGTATCACCAGGGTAAGATCGCCGTGATCGACTCCGAAATCGGCAAGGGAACCACCATCCGCATCACCCTTAAACGCACCTTTGCCGCATGAGCCGGGATTGGGCACATAGCATCGTGGTGACCGGGGTCCCGAATACGACGGCGGAGCCCGTCAAGGAGACCTTCCGGGAGGCCGGGGATGAGGAGCAGGACCTCGCGAGCGAAAAAACCTCGACGGCGGGACAACATGCCGTAAAGAGCAAGCCGGCGACCACGGGACAGCACGCCGCGAGCGAAAAAACCTCGACAGCGGGACAACATGCCGTAAAGAGTAAGCCGGCAACCACGGGACAGCACGCCGCGGGCGAAAAACCGGCGGCCACGGGTCAGCACGCCGCAAGCGGAAAACCAGCATCGACGGAACGGAATGCCGCAAGCGGAAAACCGGCGACCACGGGACAGCACGCCGCGGGCGAAAAACCGGCGACCGTGCGGCCAAGAGCCGAAAACGGGGCCGGAAAGGCTCAAGCAGCATCCGGAGCCGCGGTTCAAACCGCCGACGAAGAGTCGGTGCGGAGCGTGGCCGATTCGCTGGCGGCAAAGTCCGACTCGCTGAGCCTTGCGGCCGATCCCGCCTACTCGTACGAAGCCGAGGCCTTTCACTATTCGGAGCTCGATTCGGTCCGTTTCGGATGGAGCTCCAGCGGAACTCCACGCCCGAATTCCGCGCAACTCCCCGGACGTGACACCACCATGGAGGCCCTGTTCGGCGCACAATCCTACATCGTACAGACAGAACGCATCGAACGACCCGTCAGCGATTCATTCACCGACAATGCCGTTTTCCAGAGTTTCGTGCTGCTGCTCGCCGCAACCTATGCCACGCTTCTCTATCGCAATCTGGGAGACGTGAGAACCCTGCTGAAACGCATCTCCCGAGACTCGGCTGCCGGCGAACGCCTCTCCGAAGAGCCCGGCGCAAACGGCTTCTCCCGCTTCCTGAACGTGACGGCCGCAATCGGCATGCTCTTCATGGGTGTCATCGTCGTCAAGTACGGCGACACGCTCATGCCCCCCGAATTCGGACGCGCGCTGTCCCATGCCGCCGTCCTCGCGCTGAGTCTGACGGCCTCGCTGCTCTGGGCCGTCATCATCCTCTTTCAATCCTCGATCATCCGTATCACCGGAGCCATCACCCTCACCCAGCCCTTCACAGCACAGCTCTCCCTGCTGCGCCGAACCTATTTCGCGCTGGCCGTCATCGTCACCTCCCCCACGCTCCTCCTCTTCGCACTCTGCCCCCGCGGCACCGGCGGTGCCTGGTTCATCCTCGGAGCCGTCGAGTTGATCATTACGGCCGTTTTATACCTCAGGGAATCCCTGAACCTCTTTATTTCTAAAAAAATTTCGATTTTGCATTGGTTTTTGTACCTTTGCACCGTGGAAGTCTTCCCAATCAGCCTCTTATGGCTCCTGGCGGCAAGATGATACACGACGAAGGTAAAACTAAACATCCGTAACGTTGAAAGTAAAGAGCGTACTGGTTTCGCAGCCCAAACCTGCTGTCATCGAAAAGTCCCCGTTCTACGATCTGGCCCAGAAATACCAGGTCGAAGTGGCCTACAAACCCTTCATCCGGGTCGAAGGTGTCTCGCTGAAGGAGTTCCGTGCCCAGCGTGTCGAGATCCTCGATCACACCGCCGTCATCTTCACCTCCCGCACCACGGTCGACAGCTTCTTCCACATCTGCGAAGAGGCCCGGATCACCGTCCCCGAAACCATGAAGTACATCTGCCAGACCGAGGCCGTCGCCCTCTATCTCCAGAAGTACATCGTTTACCGAAAACGAAAGATCTCGTTCGCCGACGGGTCGTTCACCTCGCTCGTCGAACTGATCATCAAACACAAGGAGGAGAAGTTCCTCCTCGCCCTGAGCGAACCCCACAAACCCGAACTCCCCGAAACGCTCGCCAAACTCAAGCTGGCCGTCGATCCCGTTATCCTGGCCCGTACGGTCGCCAGCGATCTCGAGGCCGTCAAGATGGAGGAGTATGACCTGCTGGCACTCTACTCCCCCTCGGATGTCAAGGCCCTGGTCGAAAAGTTCGGAAACGAGGGGCTGCCCGCCGTCGCCGTATTCGGCGAAGGTACGCTCAAAGCCGCCCTGGAGGCCGGACTCACCGTGCTGGCAAACGCCCCCACGCCCGTAGCACCCTCGATGGTCAAGGCGATCGATCTGCTCATCCAGAAGATCCAGAAGGGCGAAGAGATCTCGCCCGTCGAACTCGTCACCGACGCACGCAAGGAGGAGTTCATCCGTACGCAGCAGCACAAGCTCGCCAAGAAGAGCCGCGTGCGCCGTACCACGACCGAAACCCGAAAATAACAGCTCCGAAGGGTCAGCCCCCTCGGACGACCGGCTGACTCCCGAGAAGGCCCAAACTTCGAAAAACATGTCTACGCACTCGCTTCCCCGCAACGAAAGACTTCGCTCGCTGGGAGCGGTGCGCCGACTCTTCGACGACGGCGAGAGCGGCTTCATCTTCCCGTTCCGCTACGTCTGGTTCGCCGAGCCCGACACCGAACGCAGCGTCGAAATCCTCTTCTCGGTCCCCAAGAAGTTCCATAAACGCGCCAACAGGCGAAATCTCCTCCGCCGCCGGACCAAAGAGGCCTACCGCCTTCAGAAACAGATCATCACGGAAGGTGGGGAGCTGAACCTCGACATCGCCCTGATCTACTCCTCGAAAGAGGTCCTCTCGGCCAAATCCATCAGCCATGCAGTCCGCCGGATTCTGGAAACGGTTGCTGCACGTCTGTAAGCGGATCGGCGTCCTGCCGCTGATCGTGCTCGTGCGCTTCTACCAGCTCTGCATTTCGCCCTTCACCCCTCCGTCGTGCCGCTTCACGCCCACCTGCTCGCAATATGCCCTCGAAGCGCTGCGCAAGTACGGTCCGCTGAAGGGGCTCTGGCTTACCATCCGCCGTCTGGCTCGCTGTCATCCCTGGGGCGGCAGCGGCTATGACCCCGTGCCGTAGCGGCCGGCCGGACAATCGGAAAGGGACCGTTACTCCCTCTGCAAGAGACGTCACCCGTCACGGCACAAAACCGGGTAAAAAAAGACCGACTCGTCGCCGAGCCGGTCCCAAGGGAAGTTGCGTCACCCTTACAGAATTCCTGTTGCATCACTTTCAAACACAAAGATCGTGCCCCTGCCCCAAACAAACAATTCCGACCCCAACTATTCGGATCGGAATTGCCAAAAAATCCGCTTTTTAAAGGATCGGAGCGTAATTCGCGGCGTCACGGCGGCCCGAGTCCGTCTCTTCGACAGTCTCAACCGGCAGAAGCCCCATTGAATGCGGTCGGCCCTCCGGACGGATTGACCGGAGCGGCGGGCGGCGGGCAGACGGGCGGGAATCAGTCCGAAAAATCGGAACAACACTCCTCCGGGGTCTCAAACTCCAGCGTCGCGTGCGAGATACCCAATTCGCAAAGCAGGTGCTTCAAATCATGCTTGATCCGCTCCTGGGCCGCAAGGTCCGTCACAACGACGTGGGCCGTCAGGGCATTCTCGGTCGTACTGATGGCCCAGACATGGATGTGATGGACCGTCCGGACCCCCTCGACCGTCGACATGCGCTGTCCGATCTGTTCGACGTCGATCCCCTCGGGCACACCGTCGAGCGACAGACGCAGGCTGTCGCGCGTCAGCGACCACACCGAAGCGACAATCACACACGCCACGGCCAGTCCGACAATCGGGTCGATCAGCGTCCATCCCGTCCACGAGATCACCACGCCCGAGAGAAGCACCCCGATCGAAACCAGCGCATCGGCCGCCATATGCAGGTAGGCCCCCTTGACATTCAGGTCACGGTCCTTGTCCTTCATGAAGAGCCAGGCCGTGAAGCCGTTGACCACGACACCGATACCCGCCGTCCAGGCGATCGCTCCGCCCTCGACCGGTGCGGGATGGAACATCCGGCCGATACTCTCGGCAATGATCATCCCGACGGCAATGAGCAAGATCACGGAGTTGAGCAGCGAAATCAGCACCGTACTCTTCTTGTAGCCGTAGGTATAGTGCGGCGTGGCGTGGACCTGCGCCAGACGGAAGGCCAGCATCGCCAGCAGCAGACTCGCCACATCCGAAAGGTTGTGACCGGCGTCCGATAACAGCCCCATCGACCCGTAGAAGAGGCCGACGGCAAATTCGATGATCACAAAGCCCGCATTGAGCGAGATGCCCCACAGAAAGGCCCGGTTCAGCGAGGTCAGCGTGTGGGTGTGATGGTGATGATGAGTTTTCTGAGTGGGTGTCATGGTTGTCCGTACGTTTAAAGGTTATGTTTCCGGGATGGTATCCTTGATCTCCGAGAGTTCGACCAGCTTGTTGACGATGGCGTAGATCGTCAGACCGGCCGCCGAGTGGATCTGCAGCTTCGAGGCGATATTCCGCCGGTGGGTGATCACCGTATGGGCCGAAATGCAGAGCGCATCGGCGATCTGCTTGTTCGTCAACCCCTTCACCACGCAGACGACAATCTCCCGCTCACGGGCACTCAGCGCCTCCGATTTCGGAGGCTCCACCCCCTCGGCCGCCAGCCGCTCGACGGCCGGAACGAGGATCTCGTCCTCGACGGCGTTGTGCGACGCCAGCTCCTGTTCGCAAGTGAAGATGTCGAACAGCACACCGTTCAGTTCGTTTGTGCTCCCCGAGGGGTAGTACTTGATGATGATGTTCTTCAGTTCGCCCAGTTTGGCGTCGACCTGGTCGTGGTGGCGCCGGAAGATCTCCATCGAGTAGTCCGCGCTCCGCTCCCCGGCCAGCAGCTTCTCCACGTAGGGAAAGACCCGCTGCTCCTCGTAGGACATGTGCCGCTGGACCTCGGCCACGTACTCGTCGAAAAAGCGCAGAATGGCAAACGAAACGTCGTTCTGCGCGCAGTCGACCGCCTCGATCAGCTTGCGGCGGATGGCCGGCAGGCGGAAATTCAGAAAATATCCGTGCGAATTGTGCAGGTAGTCGGTCAGCGCCCGCACCGAGATTCCGTCAGCAAGCTTCTCCCCGAGGCCGTGGTTCATCAGCAGGTTGACAACGGCCAGGAAGGTCGCCGTATCGACCTGGTTGTCGGCACACACCTCCGCAATGCTCTTGTCCCCGAAGCCCAGCGCAATGCCGAAACGGCTCATCACCTGAAGCACCGCATAACGGTCGCAAACCAGGTCACACATGCGGTCATCACCGCCATATCCTCCGGATTTATACATAAAATCAGGTATTTTTTCATTCTGCCGCAAAATTAATCCGGCAATCCAGATGCCGCAATACCCACCATGCGGTATTTTTCAACGCCGCCCGATATCCGTATAGGTCATCTGAAGCATCGTGCGGCCGACATCCAGCAGCTCGGGATTCGTCTCCGTCACCACACGGTCGCCCGTGGCATCCCACACCGCGGCACCCAGCGAATCCACCACCCCGAAGCCGTCGTTGAACGTATAGTAGGCAAACTTGCGCGGCGGCGCCGGCGCGAAAATATCCTTGCTGTAGTCGAAATCCGTGTGGGCAAGGCCCAGCTGTCCGAGCAGCGTCGCCGCCAGGTCGATCTGCGAGGCGTAGGTCTCGATCCGCTGCGGACCGGCCACCGCTCCGCCCGTCCAGATCATCGGGATCCGATGGCGCAGCGGTTCGTTGTAGGAGAGTGTCGCCGGGTAGGGGTAACCGTGGTCGGCAACCAGCACCACCAGCAGGTTCCGCCAGGCGGGCGAGGCCTTCAGGCGGTCGAGCATCCGCCCCACGCAGGCGTCCGAGAAGGCCATCGCATTGAGCACCGGATCGGCGAACTTCGAGTAGGGGACATCGAACGGCGTATGGCTGCTCAGCGTCAGAAGCGCCGCCAGGAAGGGTCGTCCGCCCTCGTCGAGCGAGATCACCCGCTCGGCAAACCAGTCGCACATCACCTCGTCGTCGTAACCCCAGTCGGCCGCCTCGCGGTCGAAGTGCAGATCCTTCTGCCAGACCAGCTCCTGCCACCCCGTGGCATAGAGGTACGACGCCTGGTTCGTGAAGTTCAGGTCGCCGCCGTAGGAGAAGCTCGTCGCATACCCCTCCCCGGACATCGTCCGGGCAATCGAAGGCAGGTTGTGGCTCTTGGCCGGGAGTTTCATGATCGACATGCGCGTCTGCGCCGGGAAGCCGCTCAGAAGGGCCACCTCGCCGCGGTCCGTGCGGTAGGAGTTGGCAAAGAAGTTCTCGAACCAGAGCCCCTCCTCCTTGAGCCGCTGCATGTTCGGCATCACCGGCTCGCCGTCGACCCGCTCGTCCATCACCGTGCGGGCGAAACTCTCCAGGATCACCAGCACCACGTTCGGCCGTGAGGTCGTAAGCACCCGTCGGGCCGGCGCCTCGGCCCCGGGGGCATTTCCGCGCAGCGCCGCAAAGCGCTTCGTGAGCTGCGGCTCGTCGTAGAAGGGGTACTCCGCGGCGTAGTCCGTATTCCGGTCGCCGAGGCTCGAAAGAAACGAAAAGACGGGATTCGTCGCCGCATGATTCAGAAACATATCCGAGCTGAAGTAGACCTTAGAGACGTTGGCCGTCGAGGCCCCCATGCCGCCGCGGATCGCCAGAAAGTCGAAGCCCGCCAACAGCAGTATCACCAGACTCCCGACCGAAGCCGTGCGCCAGCCGACCCGCTGGCCGTCGAAAAACCGCAGCGTGCGGCGGTAGAGCCAGATCATCAGCGCGGCATAAAGGGCCGCCAGCAGCGTCTGACGCACCCCGAGCCAGAAATCCACACTCGCCATCGCCTCCTTCGGATCGGAGAGGTAGATCAGGATCGTCGCATCGAGGCGGAAGCCCCAATGTTCGTAAAGGGCCACGTCCACGGCAAAGATCACCGCCGTCAGGACCGACACCAGCACAAAATACCCGGTAAGGATTCCCCGCCACAGCCGCTCCGGAAGACGCACCCACAGCGACGCGAGCATCACCAGCAGCGGCACGGCCGTCACGTAGCCCGCCACCGTCAGATCAAGCGAAAGACCGTGCCAAAGCACCGCCATCCAACCCCCGAAACCGGCTCCGGCCGCCTCCGCGGCGTACCACGCCATGAAAACCGGCTTCTGGAGCACCATCAGCACCACCGTGGCCGCAAAAACCGCCAGAACAAATCCGATCTTCCGCCTCATCACCGTCAGATCTTTTCGCCGTAGGCCAGGTCTCCGGCATCGCCGATGCCCGGAACGATGTACGAACGCGAGGTCAGCTCCTCGTCGACCACCGCCGTCCAGATCGTCGTATTCTGGTGAGGCATGTGCTTCATTGCGTAGTCAACACCCTGCTCGCTGGCAATCACCGACGCCACGTGTGTGCAGGCCGGTACGCCGCCCTTCTCGCACAGCGCATTGTAGGTCAGAACCAGCGACGAGCCCGTCGCCAGCATCGGATCAACCAGCAGCAGCGTCTTCCCCTCGAGGCTTCCGCACGAGATATACTCGACCTTTACCGTGAATTTCCCGTCCTTCGTGCTCTTGCGGTAGGCCGATACAAAGGCATTCTGCGCATCGTCGAAATAGTTCAGAAAGCCCTGGTGGTAGGGGAGTCCCGCACGCAGGATCGTCGCAATGACCAGTTGGTCGTCGATCACCTGTACCGTGGCCTCGCCCAGCGGCGTCTCAACCACCTGCGGACGGTAATTCAGCGTCTTCGAAATCTCATAGGCCGTGATCTCGCCGATCCGTTCCATGTTCCGTCGGAATCGCATCGAGTCCTTCTGGATCTCGCGGTCGCGGATCTGCGAAAGAAACTTGTTCAGAACCGTGTTCTGTTGGGAAAGTACGTGAAGTGTCATAGGGATTTGGGATGTTTGTCAATAGAGAAAATTGTTGAACGGATAACGCCCGGCATGAATCTCTCGCACCATCCCGTACAGATCCGAGCGGAATTTTTCCAGGTTGATCTTCTGCAGCGCCGAGAGGAAGATGCACGGCGTATTGGCCCGCGCAATCCAACTCTTCTTCAGATCCTCGAGCGAAAGGTTCTCGCGCGTGGCGGGCGTCAGGTCGTCCTCGGCCTTCTCCACCCACCGGTAGGCATCCACCTTGTTGAAGACCAGATAAACCGGCTTGTCTCCGGCACCGATCTCCTGCAGCGTCTGCTTCACCACGGCGATCTGATCCTCGAACTGCGGATGCGAAATGTCCACCACGTGGACCAGCAGATCCGCCTCGCGAACCTCGTCCAACGTCGACTTGAACGATTCGATCAGTTCGGTAGGCAGCTTGCGGATGAAGCCCACCGTGTCCGAAAGCAGGAACGGCAGGTTGTCGAAGACCACCTTGCGGACCGTCGTGTCGAGGGTCGCAAAGAGCTTGTTCTCGGCAAAGACGTCGCTCTTCGAAATCAGATTCATCAGCGTCGACTTCCCGACGTTCGTATAGCCCACCAGCGCCACCCGGACCAGCGATCCGCGGTTCGAACGCTGGACGGCCATCTGGCGGTCGATCTTCTTCAGATCCTCCTTCAGCTTGGCGATGCGGTTGCGGATGATTCGGCGGTCGGTCTCGATCTCTCGCTCACCGGCACCGCCGCGCGTGCCCGTACCGCCCCGCTGCCGCTCGAGGTGGGTCCACAGTCCCGACAACCGCGGCAGCATGTATTCGTTGTGGGCCAGCTGGACCTGCGTCTTGGCATAGGCCGTCTGAGCCCGCGACAGAAAGATGTCCAGAATCAGACGCGTGCGGTCCAGCAGCCGGCACGGAAGCTCCTTTTCGATATTGCGCGTCTGCGACGGGCTCAGTTCGTCGTCGAAAATCACCACGTCGATCTCCTCCTCCTTGCAGTACTCGACGATCTCGGCCAGTTTGCCCGGCCCCACGTAGATGCGGGCCGAAGGCTGCGGCAGACGCTGCGTAAAGCGTTTCACGGCCCGAATATCGGCCGTCTCGGCCAGAAACTCCAGCTCGTCGAGGTATTCGTCGGTCTGGCGCGCATCCTGATTGTCACGTACCACGGCAACCAGTACCGCCCGTTCACGAAGGTCCTCCGTTTCTGTTTCGTTTGCCCCCTTCTGTTTCGACTGGGGCATTTGTCTCTTCTCTTCCAAAATTTTCCTGATCAACTATGTTTCCCGCGACCGAAGCCGGCAAAAACCGCTCCCGCGGATTGACTCCATGCGACAAAAAGGGTATCCTCCACGAAGCAGGATACCCTATATTCGAATGATCCGAAGATCCGCATCAGTTCTGTACGCGGAAATCCACCGGCAACGTATACTTCACACGTACAACCTGGTTACGCTGTTTGCCCGGCGTCCACTTCGGCGACTTGCTCAGCACGCGGACGGCCTCCTCCGACAGCGAACGGTCCGGAGTCTGCAGCACCTGGATGTTGGTCAGACGGCCGTCCTTCTCAATCACGAACGACAGAACCACTCGTCCCTGAATACCGTTCTCCAGGGCAATCTGCGGGAACTTCACATTCTGCTGAACCCACGCACGGAACGTATTGAGGTCACCGCCCTGGAACGAGGGCATCGTCTCGGCAATCAGGAACGGCTGGTCTTCCTCGACAACCTCCTCCTCGACGACACCGACCGTCTGCACGACATCCACATCCTCGTCAAACTCCGTAAAGTCGACCTCCGTGGTAATCTTCGTGTCATTGGTCACGACCTGAAGCAGGTCGGCAATAACCTTTACCTCCACCTTTCTGGGGGCCTCGGGCGGTTTCTGATCCTGACGCGTGATCTCTACGATCTGCTCTTCAACGATAGGTGCCTGCAGGTCCACTTTCTCGATACGCTTCTCTTCGGGGGTGTACGAGAAGGCCCCGATCACGAGCAAGAGTGATACGACGAGACCGATCTCAAGCAAAAGGCCCCGTTTGTTGTTCAGGTCCGCTTTGGGTGATTTTTTGATTTCCATATTTCAAGTTTTAATTGTTCCGACGTGTTCGGGTTGTGGTCCGGTCTCAAGGGCTTACGACAGAGGGCACTCCCCCCCGCTTCGTCATCAGCCACTCGGCCCGGCCGACGCATAATCTCCCAACCCCGATACGGGACAGGCGCGCTATGCACCACAAATATAGAGATAAAAATTCAAAATTGAGCGCCTCGGAATAAAAATCTTCATTTTTTACCTACTTTTGTCCTCGAAAACCAAACCTCAGGATGCAAAAATGACTGATCGTGAGCCGTTATACGGGAAAAATCCACAGGAGCTTGCCGCCCTCTGCAACGAACTGGGTCTGCCGCGGTTTGCGGCCCGGCAAATCGCCCGCTGGCTCTATGTCCGCCACACGGAGGATCCGCTGCGGATGACCGACCTCTCGGCTGCCAACCGCCAGCGGCTGGCCGAACGCTTCACCCCGGTGCTCTCCGCGCCAGAACGCGAAACCCGTTCGGCGGACGGCACCAAGAAGTATCTCTTCCGTACGCTCGAGGGGCATTTCATCGAATCGGCATATATCCCCGACGGCGACCGTGCGACCCTCTGCGTCTCGTCGCAGGCCGGATGCCGCATGGGCTGCCGCTTCTGTGCCACGGGACGACAGGGACTGCAGCAGTCACTCTCGGCGGCCGAGATCCTCAACCAGGTGGTTTCGCTCCCCGAACGCGACCGACTCTCGAATCTCGTCTTCATGGGTATGGGCGAACCGCTCGACAATGCCGACAACGTGCTGCGGGCCCTCGAGATCCTCACCGCAGAGTGGGGGTTTGCCTGGTCGCCGACCCGCATTACCCTCTCCACGGCCGGCGTCGTCCCCCAGCTCGAGCGGTTCCTCAACGAGTCGAAGGTCCATCTGGCCGTCAGCCTGCACAACCCCTTTCACGACGAAAGAGCCGAGATCATGCCCGTCGAAAAGGTTTGGCCCATCACCCGGGTGGTCGAAATCCTGCGTCGGTACGACTTCACCCACCAGCGGCGCGTCTCGTTCGAATACATCGTCATGAGCGGCATGAACGACTCGCCGCGTCATATCCGCGAACTCTCGCGGCTGCTCAACGGCATCAAGTGCCGGATCAATCTGATCCGTTTCCACCGCATTCCCGATTCGCCCTACTTCTCGCCCGACGCCGAAGCGATGATCCGCTTCCGCGACGCCCTGACCGCCCGCGGCATTCAGACCACCATCCGCGCCTCACGCGGGGAGGATATTCAGGCCGCCTGCGGACTGCTGAGCACCCGAATGAAAAACGAACCCGCTTAAAACGCAATCAGCTTACCCGATCTTTTCATCGCTTGCCTTCTTTATGCCAAAGGCATATGAACAGGAATATCGTCAAGGCAAAGTTCAGCCACATCCCAAAGGATAATGAGCCAATACGCATATACATACGCTCCGCCAAAAAGTTATTTCCATTGGACGCTACTATGTATTTCATATCTACATAGGCATTTACCCATATCAATAACTCATATATGGCAATCAGAGCAAAGGCGATAATACCTCCTTTTCGTGATTCAGCAAGATAAAAAGCGGGGCTCAGAGCGCGAAAGGAGACTTGTTCGGATTCGGTCCCCGTTCTGCGGGGAGAGGCAGAGAAGAGACAGAGTGGGGGAGGGTGAGACAGGGAGAGGTTGAAAAAAGCAGAGAAAAGGCGGGGAGGGGACAGTTCCGCGGACGGCGGCGGAGCGTTGCGGCCAAAGCGTGCATGGTCAACAGATTGACCCCGGCGATCAGGCAGCCCGCCACGGTGCAAAGCACGAACACCGCAGGGAACAACCTCAGCAGCGTTTCGGAGAGCTAAACCGACGCTATTTTTTCGGGGTGTAGACCACCTTTTTCGTCTCGAAGAACTCCTCGTCGAAGAACGTATGGATATCGTAGAGATCCCAGTGTTTACCCGTACGGGCCAGTTCCTCGGCCAGATCGCCCCCCTTGAGGCAGAGGATGCCGTTGGGCAGCGTGCCATGCCGGCCCCGTTCGAGCTTCGGCCACACCCACTTCACGAACTCCGGCATCGCCGTCACGGCCCGCGACACCACGTAATCGAAGCGCTCGGTCAGCGTCTCGACCCGCACGCAGCGCGGCGTCAGGTTCTCAAGCCCCAGACTCCGCGAGACCCCCTCGACCACCGTGATCTTCTTGCGGATCGAATCCGCCGCCATGAAGTGCGCCCCCGGGAAGAGGATCGCCAGCGGAATGGAGGGGAATCCCCCGCCGCATCCCACGTCGAGAATCCGCGCCCCGTCGTCGAAGCGGCACACCTTCGCGATGGCCAGCGAGTGAAGCACGTGCCGCACGTAAAGCTGGTCGAAATCCTTGCGCGAAACGACGTTGATCTTCGCGTTCCAGTCGGCGTAGAGATCATACAGGGCCGCCAGCCGCTCACGCTGCACGGCATCCAGTTCGGGGAAGTATCCGTAGATTTTTTCCAGGTCGTTCATCGTCTTTCGGTTTTTCGGTTTCTCCGGCCGCAGCCGGCATGTCCGGGGTTTGATTTATCAGGGGGGGGGCATTCCGGCATCGGTCCGGCATCCCGGGCGGGTTCAACGGCCTCACCGATTCTCGCCTTCGGCGATCAGCCGGCACATCTGCTCCCGGGCCCGGTGGATCTGCGTCTTCACCGTCCCGAGCGGCAGCGAGAGCTTGGCCGCGATCTCCTCGTAGGAGTACTCGTCGAAGAAGCGCATGACAATCAACTGCCGGTAGCGCGGAGCCAGCCGTTCGAGATAGTGCTCGATCTGCGTCCGCTGCTGCAGGTTGATGACACTCTCCTCGGGGGTCGGGGCACTCGAGGCCGGAGCGGCAAAACGTTCGTCGATCGGAAGATCATCCTGACGCCGCCGCACAAAATCAATGAAGGTGTTCCGCGCAATGGTATAGACCCACTGTCCGAAGGTGAATTCACCGCTGTAACGGTGCAGGTTGATATAGACCTTGATGAAGGTCTCCTGCAGCAGGTCGTCGGCATCGTTCGTCCCCCCGAGCCGCTGCACGAAGAGGCGGTGGATCGCATCCCGATAGCGGTTGAACAGGTACTCGAAGGCCGTGTCGTCCCCCTTGAGCGCCTGCGTAACCAGCTCCCGGTCGTCGGCTACGATATAGTCGGCTATCTCCATACGCGTTCGTCTCGACGCACCAGCGTCAGGGCCAGCGCCGCCCCCCACAGCGGGCTCAGCAGATCATACAGAAAGTAACGCCCCAGGATCCCCTCTTCACCCAGACGACGTGCCACCCGCCGGACCTCCCACACCACAATGCCGTAGCGCAGCAGCAGAAAGAGCAGTGCTCCGAGCTTATACTCCAGCGGCATGACCGCCAGCGCGCAGATCACCGTCACGAAGAAGAGACTTCGCGACACCGGCTCCCAACGGACATAACTCTTCACGTCGCGCGGATAGAACCGGAAGGCCGAACCGTAGTAGCGCAGCTGGCTCATCCACCAGCCCAGTCCGCCCCACGTCCTCTCGCGAAGCGTCGCCCGCGGCGAAAGAATCACACTCACGTTGTCGCGCGTCATGATCCGCTGCATGAAGAGATCATCCTCACCGATGTTCATGTTCAGGTGGTCGAAGCCGTTGACCCCGAAGTAGAGGCTCTTGGTGAAACCCAGGTTGTGAAGCGTCCCCCGGTAGGCCCGGTTGCGCACCGCGCGCGCGATCCAGTCGGCCGCGTGCATCATCCGCCACGTCCGCATCAGGTAGTTGGCAAAACCCTTCCGACGCTCGACACCGCAATAGCCCACCACGATGTCGCCCCGCATGAAGCCCTTGGCCATCAGCGACAGCCAGCGGTCGGTCTGCGGGCAGGCATCCGTCGAAGTGAAGAGCAGATGCTCACAGTGCGCCGACTTGATGCCCACGTTGAGCGCCATCTTCCGCGAAATCGGAAAACGAGGATCCAGATGAATCTTCGTCGTCGTGATCTGCGGGAAGGACTGCTTCAGCCGCATGAGATCCTCATAGAAATCCGTATCGTGACCCACGTAGACGATCACTACCTCGAAATCGGGATAGGCCTGCGCCAGTATCAGCGGAAGACGCTCCTCCACAAACGTGTAGTCCTCCGAAAACATCGGAATGATCACCGAAACCGGAGGCTCCCGGTCAAGAATCGCCGCCCGACGGTTGTTCTTGTAGCCCGGAATGCGACCGTAGACAAAGATATAGTAGTAGAGCTGTACGCCGAACATCAGAAGGATCGATCCCGCAAGCGCAAGGCCCTCCCAGCCATAGCTGACCAGAATTTGTTCGAAGAATCGCATATTGACAAAATATGCGCAAAGATACGAATATTTTATGTATTTTTGCCGAATAGATGCGTATGAAATTTACCCTCCAACACAAAGACCCCGCCTCGGCCGCCCGCGCCGGCGAGATCGTCACCGACCACGGAAAGATCCTTACGCCGATCTTCATGCCCGTCGGTACGGCCGCCACCGTCAAGGGAATCTTCCACCGCGACGTGAAGAACGAGGCCCGTGCCCAGATCATTCTGGCCAATACATACCACCTCTATCTCCGACCCGGAATGGAGATCATCGAACGCGCCGGTGGCGTCCACCGCTTCTCGACCTGGGACGGCCCGATGCTCACCGACAGCGGCGGTTTCCAGGTCTTCTCGCTGGCCGACTGCCGCAAGCTGCGCGAGGAGGGGTGTCATTTCCGCTCGCACATCGACGGCTCGAAGCACCTCTTCACGCCGGAGAGCGTCATCGACACCGAACGCACGATCGGCGCCGACATCATGATGGCCTTCGACGAATGCCCCCCCGGCGACGCCCCGCGCGACTACGCCGCCCGTTCGCTCGCCCTGACCGAACGCTGGCTCGACCGATGCTTCAACCGATACCACCAGACCGCGCCCAAATACGGCCACTATCAGGCGTTGTTCCCCATCGTACAGGGCTGCTCGTACCCCGATCTGCGGGCCCATGCCGCCGAGAACGTCAAGCAATACGATGCCGACGGTTATGCCATCGGCGGTCTGGCCGTCGGCGAACCCACCGAAGTGATGTACGAGATGATCGAGGTGGTCAACGCCATCCTCCCCCAGGACCGGCCCCGCTATCTGATGGGCGTCGGCACGCCCGTCAACATCCTCGAGGCCATCGAACGCGGCGTCGACATGTTCGACTGCGTAATGCCCACCCGAAACGGCCGGAACGGACAGCTGTTCACCGCCCAGGGCGTCATCAACATCCGAAACAAGAAGTGGGAGGACGACTTCTCGCCGATTGACCCCGAAGGCTTTGCCTTCGTCGACACGCTCTACTCGAAGGCCTATCTGCACCATCTGGCCGTCTGCGGCGAGATGCTCGCCGCACAGATCGCCTCGCTGCACAACATCGCCTTCTACCTGCGGCTCGTAGGCGAGGCCCGCAGCCATATCCTGGCCGGCGACTTCGTCCCGTGGAAACAGGCAATGGTCGAAAAACTCACAAGAAGACTCTGACCGATGAAAATCCGCTTCCCCGGCTTCAAGATCCTGGACCGGTACATACTCGGCAAGTTCCTGTCGACCTACTTCTTCGCCATCGCGATGATCATCGTCATCGTCGTCATCTTCGACTACGCCGAGAAGATCGACGACTTCACGGCCACACATGCCCCGATGAAGGCCATCCTGCTGGAGAACTACCTGAACTTCGTCCCCTTCTTCATCAACCAGTTCAGCGGCCTGTTCACCTTCATCGCCTGCATCTTCTTCACCTCGAAGATGGCCTATCAGACCGAAATCGTCGCCATGCTCTCGGGCGGAATGTCCTTCCGACGGCTCATGTGGCCCTACTTCCTCGGCGCGCTGATCATCGCCTCGCTCTCGCTGACGCTCAACCTCTGGGTCATCCCCCGGGCACAGAGCCGCGTGATCGCCTTCCAGCAGAAGTACATCCCCAAAAAACAGAACACACGCTACGACCGACACATCTACCGGCAGATCGAACCCGGAACGTTCGCCTACATCCGCGGCTACAACGGAAACGCCAACCAGGCCTCGTTCTTCGTCCTCGAGCGCTATGAGGACGGCGAGATGGTCCGCTCGCTCGAGGCCGCCGACGCGCGGTTCGACCCCGAAACCAAGCGCTGGACAGCCTCCCGCTACACCAAACGTGAATTTACGGCCGACGGCGGCGAAACCTTCGAACAGTTCCGAAACCTCGACACGCTCATCAACCTCGAAGTGGCCGAACTGGGCGCCATCAACGACCTGATTCAGACCATGAACATCTCCGAGCTGAACCGCTTCCTCGAACAGCAGCGTGCCAAGGGTTCCGACTCGATCAACATCATCGAGGTCGAAAAGCACGCCCGATACGCCTATCCGCTCTCGACATTCATCCTCACACTGATCGGTGTCTCGCTCTCCTCGCGCAAGGTCCGCGGTGGAACGGGCCTGCACATCGGCATCGGCACGGGACTCTGCTTCTCGTACATCCTCTTCAACCGATTCTTCGAGGAGTTTGCCAAGAGCGGAACGCTCCCCACGGGTCTGGCCGTCTGGCTGCCCAACATCATCTACCTGTTCATCGCCGTCTACCTCTACCGGAAAGCACCGAAATAGACTCCTCAACACCATGCAGAAACCATCCACCAGCCTCATCGATCGTCTCCGGGAGCACAAACTCCTCTGGAACCTCCTGCTCATCGTCGTGATCATCCTGGCGATGGCCATCGCCGCACATCTGCTCATGCAGATCGGAACCCGCCACGGAGCCCGGCGCACGGTCCCCGACTTCTCCGGCATACCGCTCGACGAGGCCCGCCATCTGGCCCGCAAGCACGACCTCAAACTCCAGATCAACGACTCGCTCTTCGTCCCGGCATACGAGGGCGGAATCATCCTCGACCAACTCCCCGAGGGCGGCGTCGAGGTAAAACCCGGACGGACGGTCTACATCACGATCAACTCCTTCCGCCAGAAGATGGTCCCCGTACCCTATGTCGCCGGGCGTTCGCTCCGGCAGGCCAAGAACATGCTCGAAATCGCCGGTCTGGAGATCGCCGAAATCGTATACCGCCCGGACATCGCCACGAACTATGTCCTCGAGGAGGTGTGTGACGGCAAGCCCGTCCAGCAGAACTCCCGCATCGAGGCCGAAATGGGCTCCGGCGTGACGCTCTACGTCGGTCTCGAGGAGGACGCCTCCTCGACGATCGTCCCGCAGGTCGTGGGGCAGCCCCTCGCCCAGGCCAAGGGGCGCCTCTGGGAATCGGGCCTCAACGTCGGTCGCATCGACTTCGACGAAGGGATCAATCTGCTCAATCAGAAGGAGGCCCGCGTCTACATCCAGATCCCCGGGGCGGAGCACAGCGCCTCGCTGGGTTCGCGCATCGATCTGCGGCTCACGCTCGACATGGAGAAACTCGGGAAGTACCGCTCCGAGGCCGAAAAACTGGCCGCTCAGGCGGCCGAAGCCCGCAAGGCCGAGGAACAGCTGGAGGCCGATTCGCTGGCCCGGATCTCGCTGGATGAGACGCTGGAAGGCCCCCGGGAGGCGGACCGCACCCGGGAAAACGACGATAACGAAGGCTTTTTCGACTGATGAAGCGCGATTTGCTGAATAACACTTCGCCGTCGAAGCCGACGGGGGCAGAGACGGGGGCAGAGACGGGGACAAAGACGAGGACAGAGACGAGAGCAGAAATGGGGGCAGAGACGAGGGCGGAGACGAGGGCGGAAATGGGGACGGAGACGTCCGCGGAGATGTCCGCAGAGATGTCCGCGGGCGGGACAACGGAAACGTCGGCGGAGGCCCGTTCTGCGGAGCGGACGGTCAAAGAGAGGCTCGAGTCGGAGGGTGAAGAGGGTGCAAAGGCCCGGACCTCGAACGGAAAAGAGGCCGCAGCCGACGACGAACTGTCCGATATCGACGAATCCGGCGATGAGGGCGAAGAGGAGGCCGGGCTCTATGAGCACTTCGCCGTGACGGCCGACAAGGGGCAGACCCCGATGCGGCTGGACAAGTTCCTCACCGTGAGGATGGAGCACTGCTCGCGCAACCGTATTCAGGCCGCGGCCGACAGCGGAAACATCCTCGTGAACGGCAAGCCGGCCAAGTCGAGCTACAAGGTCAAGCCGCTCGACCGCATTCAGATCGTGCTGCCCTATCCGCGGCGCGAAACGGAGCTCGTGGCCGAGAACATCCCGTTGGACATCCCCTACGAGGACGAGCATCTGCTTATCGTCAACAAACCCGCCGGAATGGTCGTCCATCCCGGTGTGGGGAACTACACCGGAACGCTGGTCAACGCCCTGATGTACCACCTCAACGCCCAGGGGATCCCGGCCGAGGAGCAGAACCGCGCCGGACTGGTCCACCGCATCGACAAGAACACCTCGGGGCTGCTCGTCATCGCCAAGGACGAACAGACCCATGCCCGGCTGGCCAAGCAGTTCTTCGACCATACGATCCAGCGCCGCTACGTCGCACTCGTCTGGGGCAACCTCGAAGAGGATGAGGGAACCATCACCGGAAACATCGGCCGAAGCCCCAAGGACCGGCAGAAGATGTATGTCTTCGCCGACGGGTCGCAGGGCAAGCACGCCGTGACGCACTGGAAGGTGCTGCGCCGATACGGATACGTCACCCTCGTGGAGTGCCGGCTCGAGACGGGACGCACCCATCAGATCCGCGTCCACATGGCCTGGATCGGACATCCGCTCTTCAACGACGAGCGTTACGGCGGCGACCGCATCCTCAAGGGCACGACCTTTGCCAAATACAGGCAGTTCATCGAAAACTGCTTCGCCGTGATGCCACGCCATGCGCTCCACGCCCGGCTGTTGGGTTTCGAGCACCCGGCCACCCATCAGCAGGTCCTCTTCGACAGCGAACTCCCCGACGACTTCAAGGCCCTGCTGGCCCGGTGGGACACCTACGTCGCCGGCGCCCGCGGTCAGGAGGAGCAATAGACCCACAAAACCAGACACATGACCGATCCGGAAGACCTGCGTCTCCGGAACAACCCTATTCGCAAGAAGATGTTTCTGCCCACAACCATCAAGGAGGTCCGCGATCGCGGATGGGATCAGCTCGATGTGATCCTCTTCTCGGGCGATGCCTACATCGACCACCCGGCTTTCGGAGCGGCGGTCGTCGGACGGCTGCTCGAGGCCGAAGGCTATCGCGTGGCAATCGTCCCCCAGCCCAACTGGAGGGACGACCTGCGCGACTTCACCAAACTGGGCGCGCCGAGGTTGTTCTTCGGCGTGACGGCCGGAGCCATGGACTCGATGGTCAACCACTACACGGCCAACATCCGGCTGCGCCATGACGATGCCTACACCCCGGGCGGAAAGGCCGGTTTCCGGCCCGATTACGCCGTGACGGTCTACTCGCAGATCCTCAAGCGCCTCTATCCGCACGTCCCGGTCGTTGTCGGCGGCATCGAGGCTTCGCTCAGGCGGCTGACCCACTACGACTACTGGAGCAACCGGCTCAAGCCTTCGGTGCTGGTCGAGAGCGGCGCCGATCTGCTGATCTACGGCATGGGCGAACGCGTCATCCAGCAGGTCGCACGCGTCATGCGCAACGGATACAACGCCAAACTGCTGCGCAAGATCCGACAGGTGGCCTTCCTCTCCGACGAAAGCTACGTCGCGCGGCTCGATCCCGAGCGGACGATCCGTCTCCACTCCTTCGAGGAGTGTGCCGCCGACAAGCGCGCCTTCGGCGAAAACTTCACCGTCATCGAGACCCAGAGCAACCTGATGGAGCCCGAAGCAACGCTCGTCGAACAGGTCGGTGACCGCTATGTCGTCGTGACGCCGCCGAACGCCGCCCTCTCGACCGAGGAGCTCGACCATTCGTTCGACCTCCCCTACGAGCGAGCCCCCCATCCGCGCTACAACGGCCGCGGAGAGATCCCCGCCTGGGAGATGATCAAGTTCTCGGTCAATATCCACCGCGGATGTTTCGGCGGATGCTCCTTCTGCACCATCTCGGCCCATCAGGGCAAGTTCGTCCACTCGCGCAGCGAGCGCTCGATCCTCGCCGAGGTCGAACGCGTCGTGAAAATGCCCGGATTCAAGGGCTATCTCTCCGACGTCGGGGCCCCCTCGGCCAACATGTACCGCATGGGCGGCCGCGACCGGACACTCTGCGCCCGCTGCCGGAGGGCCTCGTGTCTCCATCCGGCGAAGTGTCCCAACCTCGACAACAACCACCGGCCGCTGCTCGATCTCTACGCCAAAATCCGCGCCGTGAAGGGGATCAAGAAGGCCTTCATCGGAAGCGGCATACGCTACGACCTCTTCGACGACTCGCCCTATCTGCGCACGGTGCTCGTCCACCACACCTCCGGCCGGCTGAAGGTCGCCCCGGAACACACCGAAGAACGCGTGCTGCGGCTGATGCGAAAACCGCCGTTCACCCTCTTCGAAAAGCTCAATACGGATTTCCACCGCATCTGCCGCGAGGAGAAACTGCCCTACCAGTTGATTCCCTACTTCATCTCCTCGCACCCGGGGTGTACGGAGCAGGACATGAAGGCGCTGGCCGAAAAGGTGCTGGGGCGCCTGCACTTCAATCTGGAGCAGGTGCAGGACCTCACACCCACGCCGATGACCCTCTCGTCGGTGATGTCCTACACCGGAGAGAACCCCTATACGCACGAGGCGGTCTACGTGGCCCGCTCGCAGGAGGAGAAGCGCCGGCAGAAGAGTTACTTTTTCAGCCGCACGGCCGAGGCGTCCGGCAGCGTCCGGCAAGGAGGATTCGGAAAGAGGGTAGAGGAAGGAGCCCGTTCAAAGGGGCTGCCGCTTCATCCCGGGTCGGGGAAGCGTCTCACGGAACCGGAAGAGGCCCGGAACCGGCCGGAAAAGCATGACACAAGCCCGGCAGGGGCCCGGGCAGGAAAGCGTCTCACGGAACCGGAAGAGGCCCGGAACCGGTCGGAAAAGCATGACACAAGCCCGGCAGGGGCCCGGGCAGGAAAGCGTCTCACGGAACCGGAAGAGGCCCGGAACCGGTCGGGGAAAGGGGCGGCGCGCGGAAAAGGGGCAGCGCAGGAAAAAGGCTCCGCGTTAAAGAGACCCGCGCTGAAGAGACCCGCGCTGAAGAGACCCGCGCTGAAGAGACCCGCGCTGAAGAAAAGATGAAAAAAGCCGGTCCTTTCGGGATCGGCCTTTTTTGTTCCGGGAGGATTCATCCATATCCGGAGATCAACGCATCGGGAACGAGAGCGTCCGGGCATCGAGGTAGGCATCCGGAAAGGGGCTCCAGTTCCACGCCTGACCGTTCGAAACCGTAAAGTGCGGACCCAGACGCAGCGTGTTGTTGTCAATCACCGTCACCCGCGACGGCAGATTCTCCCGCTGGATCTCCACGATCGACGACATCGAAATCTTCGGCTTCGTACGCATCGGTCCCATTGTCTCGTAGTCCGGCCGCCACGGTGACAGGTGGGCCAGCGAATCCGGAAGCGTAAAGCCCGGATTCGTATGGCGAAGCAACGTATCCGGTTTGAACACCACTTTCGACTCCGGTTCCAGCAGCAGCGGCTCCGGCTGCTGGGCCTCAACGCTCCCCCCACATGCCGCAATCGCGGCCAACATTACGATGATACGCTTTTTCATACGATCTGCTATTATTTTACTGTTATCCCTTCTGTCAATCAAACGTCAAAACACCTCCCGCAGTATGTGCACCGAACGAACCGAACTGATCGCATCGAGATGGTAACCGAAATAGGTCAGCATCGCATTCAGAAACTCCGAACGCTGCGCACGGTTCAGTCCGAGCGACCCCAGTTCGCGCACGTCGAGGCCCAGCAGCCGGTCCAGCAACGCCGCACGGGCCGGATCCATCGATCCGGGGTGGAGCGGCGGCGTCGGGGTATAAAGCCCCTCCCGGATGTCGAACCACCACCCCGGCCGATAGTCGTTGCCCGGCCGGAAACCCAACAGCCGGCTCAGATTGGCCAGAAACCACAGGTGAAAGTTCGAAACCCCGCTCTCCAGGGCATCCAGCGCCAGCGCCGAGTTCCACACGAAATCGAACAGCGGCTCGTTGGGCTCACTCTCGCGGACCAGCCGGTAGAGCGTCTCGGCCATGAAGAGCGCCATGGTCGACTTGCGTACGTCGAACGGCAGGCTCTGCAACGCAAATCCCGCCCGAACCTCCTTGAAGCGGTCCATCTGCTGGCGCGATGACTCCAGCCCCTCGAACTCCACCGGAAACATCGGCTGGAAAAGAGCCAGTTTCGAACCGTGGCCCCGGCGGCTGCGGACCCCCTGGACCATATAGCTGCGGCGTCCCCCAACGTCGGTCAGCAGGTAGGCCACCAGCGACGAATCGCCGTATTTGAGCGTATGCAGCACGATGCCGCGCCCCTTGTAGCTTCTCACCGCAGCGTCTGCGTCACTTCGTCCGCCGTACGTGGACCATCATCCAACCGTCGCGCATGGCCGTCGAAACGGGCTCCATGTCCAGTTCGGAGGCCGCCGCCACGATCGAGGGAACATCCGCCTCGAGGAAGCCGCTCATCAACAGATCGCCTCCTTCGTTGAGCGTCGCCGCATAGGAGGGCATGTCCGAAAGCAGGATGTTGCGGTTGATGTTGGCCAAAATGAAATCGTAGCGGCGGCCGGCGATCCGCCGCACGTCGCCCAGCATCGGCGTGATACGATCTTCGACGTCGTTCGCGACGATATTCTCCCGGCAGTTGGCGTCGGCCCAGTCGTCGATGTCCACGGCGTCCATGTGCGTGGCGCCGCACTTCACCGCAACGATCGACAGCACCCCCGTGCCGCTGCCCATGTCCAGCCCGCTGCGCCCAGCTACCCCCAGGTCGAGAATCGCCCGCGACATGAGCCATGTCGTGGCATGGTGACCCGTGCCGAACGACATCTTCGGCATCACAACCACCTCCAGCTCCCCGGCCGGGGCCGCCTCGTGGAACGGTGCCCGGATCCGCAGCCGACCCTCGACATCCGTGGCCGGAAAGTTCCGCTCCCAGAGGGCGTTCCAGTTCTGGGGCTCGATGGCGATGTAACGCCCATGCACCCCGTAACGCTCCAGCAGGGAATCAACCTCCGACTTGCAGTCGGCAAGCCGCTCCTGAGGAATATAGGCCTTCAGCAGACCACCCTCGGTCTCGAAACTCTCGAACGGATAGTCGGCCAGCTCCGCCGTCAGGATCTCCCCCTGTTCGGCCTCCGTCACCGGAATCTGCAACGATACGTACTCCATATTATGTAAAATTTTCCTATCTTCGTACGGACAAAGTTACGATTATTTCCCCGGATAGCTCCACCATCATGGCAGAAAATACAAAAAAATGGGCCGATGCCGGCCGGCGGTACGCCACCTACATCAAGCTCGAAAAACGACTCTCGGCAAACTCCGTCGAGGCCTACATGCGTGACCTGAGACAGTTCGCGCACTTCATCCTCCGGATGTGGGACGTCCCGCCCCGAAAGGTCGAGGCCGCGATGGTCGAGCGTTACATGGCCTGGCTCTACGACCGGGGCCGCGAAAAAAGCTCCCAGGCCCGCGCGCTGAGCAGCGTCAGGAGCTTCTTCAACTTCCTGATGATCAACGATCAGATCGATGCTTCGCCCGCCGAATTCGTACAAAGCCCCAAGTTCGGACGACAGCTCCCCGACGTCCTCTCCACCGACGAAATCGACCGCATCATCGCCACGGTCGACACCTCGACGGTCAAGGGGCTGCGCGACCAAGCCATGCTCGAAGTGCTCTACTCGTGCGGACTGCGTGTCTCGGAGCTCACCTCGCTCCGGATTCAGGACCTCTTCTTCGGCGAAGGGTACATCCGCGTCATCGGAAAGGGCGACAAACAACGGATCGTTCCCATCAGCGCCGTGGCACGCGAACGCATTCACCGCTACCTCGACAAGCGTCCCGGAGCCCGTTCGAACGAAGACATCCTCTTCCTGAACAACCGCGGCGGTAAACTTACCCGCGTGATGGTCTTCACCATCCTCAAGGAGGCCGCCCAAAGAGCCGGCATTCACAAGCACATCAGCCCCCACACCTTCCGCCACTCCTTTGCCACCCATCTGCTCGAGGGAGGAGCCTCGATCCGCCAGGTGCAGGAGATGCTCGGTCACGAAAGCATCCTCACCACCGAAATCTACACCCACCTCGACAACAGCCATCTGCGACGTACCGTCGAGGAGCATCTGCCCGTCTGAATGGAAGAAAACAAGAGACGACGGAAAAAACAGGCGGAAAGGAGGGGGGGGGCGAAAGGTAGGGCCGAAAGAGCCGGGGAAATCGGAGGGGAAAGGAGGGACGGCCCGGAACAAACCGGAACAGACAATGGACAGGGCCGGATAAGGAACGTTCGGACAGATAGGCCATAGCGGGATGAACGCAGGAGGGCAGGATAGAACGGGACGAGAGGGCGAAACCGGATCGGAGCCGGGGCGAAGCCGGCGATCCGCAGTTACAACGGCCGGATCCGCGACTGGGGCGTAAGGCGCAGAGCCGCGTAGTCCAGCCCCGAGATCACCACCCAGACACCCCCTTCGACCACCATTCGCGGAAGCAGTACGGCAAGATCTCCCCCCTCCGCCCGCATCCGTTCGAAGGCCGGTCGGCAATCCGCCGGGAAGTCCGCCACCAGCAGCCCCGCATAAAACTCCGTCGCCGCCAGCCGATCGGGCATCGGACACTGTTCCACCAGAAAACTCCCGTCGGCATAAAAGGTGACCAACGGTTGGCGCAACACCCCCTGCGGCGTCCAGAGCAGATTAGAGGCTATCCTGCGGCGGAAGGGCTTTGCGGAAGAATTCATCGGCAAATATACGGATATTGAGCTGTTGCTCGTAGAGGCGCTCCACGGCCGGAGCCGCCGGAGGCGTGTGCGTCAGCTTCAGATCCCGAACCGTGACGGAGGGCCGCTGCGCCTTCTCGCCGAAGGTCAGAAAATGGACATGAAGCCGCCGATGCGTCGTGTCGGTCGTAAACTGCCGCGTAAAACGCTCCTCCCGGTTGCGGCGGAGCGTCGTCGTATAGGTCCCCGTCCGCGTGCTGTCCCGACGCTCCAGCCACATCAGGGCCTTCAGACCCCGCGGATTCCGGTCCAACGAATCAATCTCGTAGCGCAGCGACAGATCATACTCGCCAGGCTCGACATCCACCGTAAAACTCAACAGCGAGGTATCCCGAAGCGAGCGAACCCGAATCAGCGAATCCGAACGAAGCGTCTCCGTAAAGGTCCGCCGAGCCACGTTGTCGATCGTATCCAGAATGGCTACCTCCCGGTTGTAGATCTTCCCCTCGGCCTCCAGCAGGTCGATCGCACGCTCCACCACATCGCCCAGACGCGCACTCTTGCGTTTCGAAAAGTTGCCGATCGTATAGTGGACATCGTCGGTCGTATAGCCGTAGCGCGCAAAAATCGGTTCGTACAGACGCAGCGAATCCGTCGGAACCTTCTCCACATTGAGGTAGGCATTCGTCAGGAACGCATCGTGGAAGATCAACGCCAGTTCGTCGTCCGGAATGATCGTATGCCGGTTGCAGCCCGCCAGAAGCAGGCCCGTCAACGCATACAGCAGATATCGTTTCATCTTCATCATCGGGTTGTTTTCCTTATCATGCTGCGGACCGTCACGTTCGCAAGCAGCGCCGCTACCACCGCAAAGGCCGCCGCAACGACCACCAGATCCGTCAGGCGGAACTCCACCGGATAGCTCTTCGTGAGGAAACTCTCCGCCGGAATCTCGATCAGACCCAGATGCTGCTGCAGAAGGCTCAACGTCACCCCTACGACCAGTCCGATCACACCCCCCAGGCCGCAGATCAGCAGCCCCTCGGTGCGGAAGATCGACCGGATCAGGTCCGTATCGGCTCCCAGCGCCCGCAGCGTCTCCACGTCACCGCGCTTCTCGACGATGAGCATCGACAGCGCCCCCACCACCGAAAACGAGGCCACAACCAGAACCAGCAGCGCAATGAAGAAGATGCCCCACTTCTCATAGGTCATGATCCGGTAGAACGATGCCCGCAGTTCGTCGCGTGTCCGGACCTGGAAGCCGTCGCCAGCCGATGCCGCGACCGCTTCGCGCGTCCGCTCGGGGCTGGCCCCCGGGATCAGCCGGATCTGGACGGCCGAAACCCGGTCCGGCGTCTCGAAGAGCGACTGCGCCAGCCGCAGCGAGGTCAGCACGTAGGTCCGTTCCGTATCGAGGTCCAGCACGTAGACACCCCCCACGGGCTCCGTGCGGCGCGTATAGTTGTCCATCGGCAGCAGCGTCGAGAAACTCCCCCGGCGCACGGCGTACATCGTCACGTCGGCATCCGCCAGCGAGCGAATCCCCAGCATCCACGCCATCGACTGTCCGATGACCAGCCGCTCGAGATCGCCCAGGCGCACGCGCCACTGGCCCGTCACCACGGCATCCGACAGGTCGAAGACCTCGCCGTAGGAGTCATCCACACCCCGCAGCGTCGCCGTGGCCTGGCGCCCCCCGTGTTCGAGCAGCACGCTCTGTTCCAGCGTGAGCGACAGGGCTCCGACCCCCGGAATCCGCCGCAGCGCCGCCGTGTCGAGATCCGTCACCGAAAAGGTCTGACCCCGCCGCGGCGTTAACGTCAACTCCGCGTCAAAGGCCGAATACATCGACTTGACCAGCGTCTCGAATCCGTTGAAGACCGACAGCAGGATCACCATCGCCGCCACGGGAATCGCCACGGCAGCCACGCTCAACCCCGAAATCAGATTCACGACCGAACGTGAACGGGGTGAGAAGAAATATCGCCGGGCTATGTAGCGGGAAAGCATGGCAGACCGTGTCTCAGTCCTCCTTCAACGCCTTCTCGATGTGCTCGATATACTCGAGCGAGTCGTCCAGGAAGAACTGGATCTCCGGGATGTTCTTCAGCTGGTTGCGGATCCGCTGCCCCAGGGCCCGACGGATGAACCAGCTCTGGTGCTCGAAGCGCTCCATGAGCGCCTGGCTCTGCTCGAAGGGGAAGATGCTCACGTAGATCTTCGCATAGCTGAAATCCGGAGATACCCGGACGCCCGTCACCGTGACCAAGGCCCCGCGGACCAGCGAGGCCCCCTCCTTCTGGAAGATATCCGCCACATCCTTCTGGATCTGTTTGGCGATTTTCTGTTGTCGCGTTGTTTCCATAATTTCCTCGTTTTACAGTCCGAACTTGAATACCTCCTTGTTCTTCTCGCGTTTCGGCCGCGGCTTCCACGTCTCGAATCCCTCCTTGTTGAAGCGGTAGCTCAATCCGACGGAGATCGTCAGGTTGTCCAGCGGCGATCGCATCGGCGTCGTATAGAAGGGGTTCTCCGGCCCGTCGTCGGCATTGTCGTAGTAACGGTTGCGGTTGCGCACGATATCCGAATAGCCGAAGTAGTAGCGAACCCGGAAGTTCAGCTCGAAGCGCCGGATCAGAAACGCGATGCCCCCGCCACCCGCCAGACCGTAGCCCCAGCGGTTGTCGCGCGGCACCTTGAACGTATAGGTGCCCCCTTCGGTCCCCTTCTCACGCGTCTGCGTGTCGATGAAATACTCCTGCTCCCACGTCGACGAGAAGTTGTAGAAGAAGGTCGCCGCGGCCTCCAGATAGACCCGGACATGGTTCCGAAGCAGATAGGCGTGCGGCTGCCACACCACCGGTAGAACCACCGAATTGATCCGTCGCGTATAGTAGAGATAGTTGGCCGTCTCCTTCTCGTCGACCTGCGAGGCGTTCGTCGCAAACGAATAGGCCTGCTGCTGGAACTCCAGATCGACGCCGAAGCCCCCCACGAAACGCTGATGACCGTAGTAACGCCACGTCAGACCCCCGCTGTAGAGACCCCAGAGCGCCCGCGTCTCCTGCTTCGGGTCAAATCGTCCGCTGCCCATGCCGTAGCCCCCGATGACGCCCAGCGTATGCTGCGAACTGGCCGCTTCGACAGCTAACAGTCCCGCCGCCGACAGCAGCCATATCCGCATATGTCGTCTTCCTGTCATGTTATCTGAAATTGCTGAACATGCTTCCGGCCGAACCGAAGCTGCTGTTGTTCATATTCTGCGGCTGCTCCTTCTTCTTCGGACCCTCCTTGGCCCGCTTCTCCGCCTCACGGCGCAGGCGCTGGAGCTCCCGCTCGTCGAGCATCCGCGACAGCGACTGCATCGTCACCGGAGCAAAGATCCGGTCCATATCCATCGTGAACTCGATCTCCCAGTTGGTCTTCGTCGCAAAGGTATCCTCACCCTCCGCGTTGACATACATCTCGGCTCGCTCCGGCTGGCGACGCTCGACCAGATTGCCCGTATCCCACTTGCCGTTGCCGTTGCGGTCCTCGATGATGCGGAACTTGATCTCCCCGGCCGGCACGTAGTTGAACTGGATGTCGCCCGCAACAACGTCGCGCCGCTCCTGTTTCAGCGTCCCGCTCCCGTCGAGCAGCTGCACGATGTAGCGCATCTGCGGATCCCGGGCCGCAACGCGGACCTTCACCGTGGCGAACTTCTCCGGATCGCAGACCGTATATTTCCCCACGATCGAGTCGTTGGCGTAGCCCGCCACGTCGCGGAAAACACTGTCCGGGATCGTCAGCGTATACTGCCCCCCCGGAACCCAATCCGCACGCAGGTACCACCGCCTCAGCATCGCCGTGTCGTGGACCATGTGGATCGGGACATCCTCGATCGTATTGTCCTCCAGCTGCCGCGTCAGCAGCATCCGCGACGTGTCGGCCTCGACCAGCGGGTAGTCGAAGTCGATCGTCAGGTGGTTCTCCGGATTCAGATCCCCGGACGTCGGCATGTTGAAGACGAAGGGATTCTCCTGCTTCGGCTCCACGAACTCCTCGCCCGCCGCCTCGGCCTTCTTCCGGGCTCGCTCGATCTTCTCCCGCGCACGCTCCTGCTCCTTGGTCTCGATCAGCCGCCACGAAAGCTTCAGTTGCGTCGTGTCGGGCTGCAGGCGGTTCAGCGTATCGTGTTTCAGATAGACGAGCTGACCCTTGATCGTATCCGGAAGCTCGGCCGACGGGACGTTGAACCACAGCGCGATGGTATCCCTGCCGACGGTCTGCGGATCGACGATCACCCGATCCTCCGGAATGCTGTCGAATCGCAGCGACCGGATCACCGGATGCGCCGCCGAAAAGTAGAGCATCGCCTGGTGCTGCTTCGGACGCTGGCTCTCCGACAGCACCTGACGCTTGAAGGCCTGGTCGGTGAACATCCGGAAGTAAAGCTGCGGCTCGGCCGAGACGTACTGCCGGATCGAGTCGTACCACATCGCAAAGTCGGGCATCTCGGCCGGATTCCACACCCCGTCGATGAAGCCCACCTGGTCGGTTCCCGGATCGTACATCTGATTGTCGTTCTTGTCCTCCACGGCGTAGATCCGGTAGGGGATCGGCTTGAGGTTCTGCGCAATGAAGATGCCGTTGTTCTCCGCCCGACCGATCACCGCCGGCTGGTAGTTGAAGAGCGTCGAGTCGTACTCCGCCACATCCTTCACCGAATCGGCCGGGTAGAACCAGATGAACGACTTCGAAACCGAATCGGCCCGGTAACCGTCGGCCGTATAGCCCGACATGACCATCGAATCGATCTCCGGGCCCGTCGAAAAGACGTAACGCATCGAATAGAGCGGATTGCCCTCGTTATTGTCGCGGATCGCACTGCCGAAATTCAGCGCATAGGTCGTGTTCGGACGAAGCGTGTCCCGCATCTGGATCACGATGCCGCGGCCACGCATCGTGATCGTCGGCTTCTTCTTCATCTGCGGCGAGGTGAAGAACTCCTTCTGCTGGTCCTTGATCTGCACGAACTCGTCGAACTCGATGTAGATCTTCCCGTAGTTCACCGTCGGGACGTTCGTCGTGAAGTTGTCCGGAAGCATCGTCACGATCACCGGCGGCAGCGAGTCCCGGGGACCTCCCGTCGGCGTCATCATGCTCGCACAGCGGCTCAGAAAGGCCGTGGCAAAGAGCAAAAATACGACCGCTCGCAGAAAATTCATCTTCCCGGCGCTATGGGGTGTCTCCCGTCTCATCATGGTTGTTGGTTTTGCTTTTCGGCCTCTGGTTCATAGGTCGGATTGACCACCAGCCAGCCGTTCGTATCCGTCGCATCGTGCCACAGCCCCCGCCACGGCCGGAATACCAGCGCCGGGAAGGTCAGCGCATCCGTCTGCGTGAGATCCACCGTCTGCTGCGTATAGGCGTACATCCGGTCGCTGCGGTCCGCTACCACCACCATCAGACTCCCGGCACTGACCGACATCTTGTAAAGGCCCGTGCCGCTGTCGGCGTAGCCCCGGAAACTCGGGATCGTCCGCGTGTCGGTCGTGTCGGCCTTCGAGGTGATCCGGCCGCTCACCGCATCGTCGTACGAGGCGATATACCATGCCGTCGTATCGGCCGCATAGGCGTAGACCTCCATCTTCGAGATGGCCGTCTCGGCGGCCCCCTCGCTCAGCTGCGCCTTCGCGTCCACGTAGCAGTCGCGGTAGACCGGCGGCGCATAGAATTCGTTGTAATAGCTCCAGTTGCCGTCCTTGTAGGAGTTGCCCTCCTTCCACGTCCGGAAGGTCAGAGCCACGTAGAGGTTCGGCAGATTCACCTCCACCTCCTGCTGCGTATAGGCGTAGAGCCGGTGGACCGGATCCACCGCCACGACCATCTGCGTCGGAGACCGCAGCTCGAGGCTCACCCACCCTGTCGTCCCCTCCCGCTCGTAGGGCGCCGACGTCGACACGGGCGTCGTGATCCGCTCCGAGGGCCGCCCCTTCAGGCTGATGACGCCGTTGAGCGCATCCTCGTAGCTCGACACCGTATAGAGCGCCGTATCGGCGTCGAAGGAGTAGGCTTTCAGCCCCTCGAACGGCGTGTAGGGATCCGTCGAAAGGGCCTGGGACAGCGGCTTGAGGATATAGTTCGTCCGGATCGAGGTGTCCTTGAAACACCCCGACGCCAGCAGCCCAAGTCCCGTCAGCAGTATGTACCCGATGCGTTTCATCCGGCGTGTTATCGTTTCTCTTCGTTGCGAAGCCGTTCCAACATCTCTCCCACGGTCAGCCCCGTCACCGGATGCCGCCGCTGGCGCATGATCTCGTTCAGCGGAACCAGCGCAAACTCCCGTTCGGCAAGCCGCGGGTGGGGCAGTGTCAACCGTTCGTCCGACAGCACCACGTCGTCGTAGAAGATCACGTCGATGTCGATCGGCCGCGAACAGTAGGCTGCACCCGACGTCGCCTTCTCGATGGCCTCCGCAGCCCGGTTGCGCCCCAGGTCCCGTTCGATCGCCTGGCAGGCGTCCAGCACCTCGTGCGGCGTGAGGTCGGTCGAGACCTCCAGCGCCTGGTTCGAGAAGCGCGTCGAGCTCCGGAAGCCCCACGCCTCGCTCTCGTAACGGTGCGAACAGCGCAGAACCGCGCCTACCCGCGAATTGATCAACTGTTGTGCCGTTTGGAGGGTCCGCTTCACGTCCCCCAGGTTGCCGCCCATTAACAATGCCACTCGTGCCATACCGTTACAAAGCTACAAATGTTTTATCATCTTGCTCACCGTGAGTGCAAAATGTGTGAATACGATCGTCGGATTCCCGTTCTGCGCGATCTGCACCCCCGCCCGCTCGATCTCCGCAATCAGCGGCTCGATGTTCTGCGTCCCGACGAACGGCGCAAATTTCGAGCAGAAGGCCAGCTCCTCGCCCCACAGGTAGCCGATCTGAGGAATCCCCGCATGGAGCATGAAACTCTCCCGCAGCAGCCGCGCCGCATTGCGCAGAAAGCCCTGCTGCTGCTCGCGCGAGAGCTGCGCCACCTCCTCGGCCCAGCCGATCAGTTCGAGGTGTTTGTCGTTATAGCTCAGACGCATCAGACTGCAGAAGAGATCGAAATACTCCTTGCGCAGCGCGTCGTTCTCGCCCGCCACCAGGTGCCCCAGTTCGAGCACGTCGCCCCCCGCCAGCCGCGCCATATTGTGCGCCTGCTGCGGATCGCTCACCCCCCGCCGCCGAGCCTCGGCCTCGAGCACCTCCGGCGTGATGCGCGGCACGGACACCTCCTGCGTCCGCGAGAGAATCGTCGGAAGCAGCCGGTCGGGACGTTCGCTCACCAGAATGAAGAGCGTCCGCTCCCAAGGCTCCTCCAGAATCTTCAGAATCTTGTTCGCCGCCTCCTCGTTCATCGTCTCCGGCAGCCAGACCAGCATCGTCTTGTAGTCCGACTCGAAGCTCTTGAACGACAGCTTGCGGATGATTTCGTCCGCCTCACGCGCCGAGATCATCCCCTTGAGCGTCTTGCCCAGATCCAGCCGGTCGTACCACTCCTGCGGTGAAAAGTAACCCCGTCGTTCGGCGAACAGTTCGCGGAACTGCGGCAGAAACTCGTCGCTCAGCATCGCCTCGCCCGACTTCTTGCCCTGCCGGTTGACCGGAAAGACCAGGTGCAGATCCGGATGGGCCAGCGCCTCGATCTGCCGGCAGTCCGGGCATTCGCCGCACGAGTCCCCGTCGTGGCGGTGGCGGCAGCAGAGGTACTGCACGTAGGCCACCGCCAAAGCCAGCGTCCCGTAGCCCGAGGCCCCGGTGAAGAGCTGCGCATGGCTCACCCGTCCGGCATCAACCGAGCGGGTCAGATGCCGTTTCAGATCCTCCTGTCCGATGATATCCGCAAAGCGCATCCCTTAACCCCGTTTCAGTACCGCGCGGAGCATGGCCCCCACGTCGATCCGCTCGCGACGGATCAGATAGAGCCCGTACACCACAAAGATCACTATATTAAACGCATAGCCCGCAAACATATTGTCCACAAGGCGCGACATCGTCTCGCACAGCGCAAAGGCCGCCAGGGCCACGACGACATACTCCCAGATCCGTCCCCACGGATAGGGCGTCGGGAAGTAGCGGCGGTTGAGCCACCAGCTCACGGCAACCATCACCGATTCACTGGCCAGACGCGCCCAGGCCGCACCGTAGTAACCCCATCGCGGGATCAGGCCGAAGCCGAAGAGCGTCATGGCAACCAGTCCCGAACCCGTCACCACAATGGCCAGCGACGTCCGCTCCTCGCGTTTGTACCAGAACGAGAGGTTCAGCCACACGCCCGTCAGCACATTGGCCCCCAGCACCACCGGCAGGATGAAGATCCCTTCGCGGAAATCCCGCCCCACGATCAGCGCAAAGAGGTCGCGGAAGAGCGCGATGCCCAGAAAGATCACCATCGAGGCCATGACGTAGTATTTCAGCGCCGCGGCGTTCATCGCCACGAAGTCCGATTTCTTGAAATTCGACAGGAAGAAGGGCTCCGCCGCCAGCCGGTACATCTGGTAGAAGAGCATCATCACCACGGCGATCTTCGTGATGGCGCCGTAGACCCCCAGCTGGGCCATTGAGCCCTCCGGAACGAGGTATTTGATCAGCTGGCGGTCGATGAACTCGTTGGCCGTGCCGGCCAGTCCCCCGACCAGCAGCGGCAGCGAATAGGCGAAAACCGCCGCCAGAAGCGTCCAGTTGATCCGCGGAACGGTGCGGTTCGTGGTCGTCAGGATTGCCAGCCACGTCACTACGCTCGCCGCCAGATTGGCCACGAAAACCCATCCCACGCCGAAATCCGTCCGGAAAAGCCCCGCCGCTCCGAATCCGAAGGCCAGCACCACGTTCAGCACCACGTTCAGCGCCTTCAGCCCCACGAAGGTCATCGCCCGCCCCTGCTCGCGCAGCCGCGAGAAGGGAATGCAGCCCCACACGTCGAAGAGGATGATCAGCGCCACCCAGACGACATACTCCGGATGGGCCACGTAGGCCTCGCCCATGAGCGAGGCAACCCCTCCGCGAAAAAGCGTCATCAGAAGGAAGAAGACCGCCGCGGCCAGCGACGTGATGCCCCATGTCGTGGCGAAAAGACGCCGTTTGGCCCCCGCCACGTCACCCCCCGCCTCCTCGGCCTTGGCCGAAAAGCGGAAGTAGCTCGACTCCATGCCCATCGTCAGCAGCGTCAGCGCCAGCGGAATCAGCGCGTAGACGTCGGTGACGATTCCGTAGGTCTCCTGTCCGAACACCCGCGTATAGTAGGGCGTGAGCAGGTAGCTCAGGAAGCGCACCACGATGGTGCTGATGCCGTAGACGGCAGTCTGTTTGGCCAGTTTTTCGAGCATACTGAGGCTATATAGGCAGCAAAGATACAAATTTTAACCGGATTGCCCGCATCATTTCACCCTCTTTCATGGAAAGAGGGGCACAATCGGGCCACCACCGTCCGGAACAGCACCGGAAGCACACCGCACAGCGCCGCACAACGGCCGGCAGACGAAAGAGATGAGTCAGAGAGGAGCGAGCCGGAACCGGACTGCATGAAGACCGGACGTATGGCAACAGGACGGACTGAATGCGGGCCGAGGGGAAGGAGGGTAAAAAGACCGGGTACAGAAGACGGCGAGGGCCCAAGGAGAAACCGGAGAGAAAACCGGGGCAGGGGTCAGCGCCGCCGGCAAAGGCATGCGACGTCGCCCGATCCGGCAACGTCGCCCGTAAGGAAACGCCTTACACGCACCTCCTCAGAGCCACTTCTTGTAGCGGAAGAACCAGATCGTCAGGATCGACGCGATGATCATCAGCGCGATGGCAAAAAGGTAACCCAGCGGAATGACCCAGCCGTTCGAAAGCGTCCACGTCCACTCCAGCTCGGGCATCGTCTTGAAGTTCATGCCGTAGATCGACGCGATGAGCGTCGCCGGCATGAAGATCACCGCAGCCACCGAGAAGATCTTCACAATGCCGTTCTGCTCGATGTTGATCAGACCCAGCGCCGCATCCTGGATGTAGTCCAAACGCTGGAAACTGAAGTCCGCATGGTTGATCAGCGAATTCACGTCCTTGATCATCAGCTGCAGACGCGGGTAGATATCGTTCGGAAAACGCTCCGAACGCAGAATGCCCGACAGCACCCGCTGCCGGTCGAAGATGTTCTCGCGCAACGACATCGTACTCTCCTGAAGGGCGCTGATGCGGTGCAGTACCTCCTTGTCGATCGAATCCTCCGAGTTGATGTCCTTCGAAAGCGCCGCAACCTGTTTGGCAATCAGCTCCACCAGGTCGGCATCAAAGTCGATGCGCACCTCCAGCAGCGAGATGAACAAATGATAGCCCGTCGAGTAGCTCCGGTAGTTCATCTGAAGCCGCTTCTCCGTCTCGCGGAAGGTCCGGAACTCCGCATTGCGCACCGAAACCAGCACACCCTCGTTCGAGATGATGAACGAAACCGGTTCGACGATAAACGAATCACCCGTCGGGATGAAGAAGTTCGCATTCGAGACGATCGAATTCTCGTTCTCCGAGTATTTCGACGTCGACTCGATCTCCTCGACCTGCTGCTTGGTCTGAAGGCTGATCTCCATGAAATTCTCGACCGCCTTCTGCTCCTTGATCGTGGGAGACAACATGTCGATCCACAGAATGTCGTCGTAACCCAACTCGTCGAAGAGCTTCGTATCCGCATTCCGGATGATCTTGTTGTATTGTTTGAGGTAGATGGTTATCATGTAAGGCTCTCTAATCGTTGACAGTTCGTGAATCCCTGGACAGAGAGGCGGACCCCGTGGCCCGCGCTAACCTCTTCAGCCCGGATTGGTCCTCGGGGCCACCTTCAGGCCCGAGTCCCAGAACTTCTTGAGCGCCTTGTCTTTCTGATTGTCAAAAATGTAGTCGAAACGGGCCAGCCCTGCATAGGCACCCCCCGCATCATCGGCATAGGGCGATTCGAGAATGGCCTCATAACCCCGCTCCAGACCGTAGGTCAGCGCATACTGCAGCGCCTCGACCGTCTCGGGCTCCACCTCCGGATGGGCCACCCACAGTGCAAAGGCCATCGGAAGCTGCGCGTAGGGTTTCCACGCCTCGACGAGCGGATCGTCGCTTCCGAGCAGGGCATCGAGCGACGCCGGAACTCCGCCGACACAATACTCCGTAACCAGACGCGCGCTTTTCAGCGTCGGGTAGGCCGCAGCGGGGATCAGGGCGATGTCGGCCTGGCGGTCGACGAAACGTTGGAGGGATTCGGAAGGGGTAGACAGCAACAATTCCGCACGAAGGTTACCCTCGTGTCGGATACCATAAATGAATGGCGTCGTGCTCAGGCACGACACAACGGCTATACGCGGAACTGTGACCATCATCCATAAGGTATATAATGTTGGTTCGTGAAACAAAGGTACGATAAAATTCCGGAAATTTTTCCATATTTTTTGGAAAAAGTGCGTTCTCCTCTTGACAAGGGGGTGGCCGGTGTCGTATATTTGTCCTGCAATTCACAGGCTGAGGCCTTCAGTCGGCAAGTTATAAACATGTGTCAATCCGCAATCCGCGAGATACTTGCCGCAAGTTATTCCAAATCATAAACAAATTGTAGACAACTTATCGACAAGTTGTCAACACAAAGGCCGTCGTTCGCTCCGGTGCCCCCGGACATACTGTCCGCTGTCCTCCGCCAAGCCGAATTTCCAACCCGCCGAGACTCCATCCGGACATCGTGCCGCCCGGACTTCCAGCCACTCCCGATCCGTATCCGGAAGCCCCTCAGAGCCCTCAACCGTCCCAGACAATTCCGAACCACTCCTCTAAAACCTTCATCCATGCAATTCTACAAGTATCCAGACGCGTACGCGCCCGTTGGAGCCGGGATACCGGCCATTTTCGGGCTTCAACTCGATGCGCCGGACAACATCGACCTCCGCATCCGCAAAACGGAGTCCAACCGACTCCTGGGCGGAAAACGCTTCGTCAATGTCTCCCGGGCCGACATCGACGTCGCCGCACGGATCCGGTCCGTCATGGCATTCACCCCCTCAACCGGCAAAACCGGCTTCAAATCAACGGACGGCCGCCTCATCCGGGCCTGTGTCGAGGCCCTGCACCCCGGCAGCGAGACCATCGAACTCACCTCCGAGACCCGGACCTTCATCCCCGGCGATCAAAGCGCCCAATCCTCCGGACTGCGAACCGCAATGCCCCTCAACCGGCTCATCCCGGCCGGCGAAGCCGACGAAATCTCCCTCTTCAACAACAACGGCTGCACCCTCCTCGTCTCGGGATCCGGACGCGACTCGACCGTCGCCGAACAGTTCGAATCTTCGCAATACGGATGGCAGGTCTTCCGACTCAACACGGCCGATTTCCCCGACTGCGATACCATCACGGTCGACACGGGCATCGGTGAGAGCATCGTCTACACGGTGATCCCCGCCTCACAGAACGCCGTCAGACTCGCCTGGGAATCCCACACCGGAGCAATCGAACACTACTCCTTTCCCACGGTCCGCCAGACCTCGCTGCTCGTCGAAAAACTCCGCACCGAATCCCCCGAAGGGTATCTGGTCACCGCCGCCGAAACCCTCCGCAAGACAACCATCGTCTCGGCCTTCGAACGCCCCGAAGTGCTGGAACCCCTTGCCGAACTCACCTCGGCCCGCAATGTCTGGGCCCTGAAGAAGGACATCTACACCCCGATCGACATCCTGACCGATGAGGTCGTCATCCAACAGCACGGTACACTCTGCGCTCTGGAGTTGGCCTTTCGTCCCAAAACCACCTCGTCATGGAGCTGAAAATCGACGGACAGATCTGTGATCCGGGAACCGACCCGATCGCCGTCCCCGGATATGCGGCCACGGAGGCCGAATCCATCGAGGCCGCCCGCGAAGGGCGCTCTCTGACGCTCAAAATACCCTTCTCTCCCCGCAACAACGCCCTGCTCGGTTGGGCCGACGATGCGCAGACCGCCTTCCGGTTCAACGACACGACCCACTCCGCCGAACTCTCCTACGAGGGGGCCCGGCTGATCGAAGGGTCGGTCCGGCTCCTCTCCGTCGGAGACGACAGCTACGAAATCGAAATCCGCAGCGGAGGCGCCGACTGGGCCTCACAGGCCTCCTGGCGCCAGCTGGACGACCTGCCAATCGACTGGAAAGCCCGACTGACCCCCACGATGATCTGCCAGAGCTGGACGAACGACTCGCCCGTCAAGTTCTTCCCCGTCCACCACGACCAGTACGAGCAGCAGAACAGCTCCACCGACCTGCTCCCCGCCGAACGCTTCCTTGCCGTGGAGGATTACCACCCCTTCCTCCACGTCGCATCGCTCGTCGACGAGATCTTCGCCCAGTCCGGCTATCAGGTCAAAAGCCGGTTCCTGGAGTCCGACCTCTTCCGCTCGCTCTACATGAGCGGCGCCTACGCCACCCGGGACACCACCGCCGCCGTCAACCGCATGGGGTTCGCCGCCCGAAGACTCGGTCCCGTCACCGCCGAGGCCAACGAGGTAGGACGCGTCGTGGCAAACCCCGACGCCATCGCCAACACCCTCGGCAATATCGTCGATACGGCCACCCCGCAGAGCATCGACGACGACGGCCAAGCCATCAGCGGCCTCTACAACAACGGAAACTGCTTCTCGACGGTCGACGGCAAGATCTGCTTCACGCCCCCTTCCGAAATCACCGTCGGATTCGAGTACTACCTCAAATATACCACCTATCACCGAATCCTCTCCCGGGATCGCCTCATCGGTTTCGACACCATCTACCTCGGATCCGGATCCGAATTCCAGTTCACGCTAGCAAACCGATACCAAGACCAACGCGACAATATCGCCAGGAACATCACCTACCGGGTAATCGTCTTTGACCACAAGGATGGTGCCCAATACCGGTTGACCCTGAATCGGGGCGTCGCTCAGGATACCCTCTGGACCACCTTCTCCGCACGAACGGTCGTAATCAACAGCCCCGCGACGGGACAGCTATCCAACCTCAAACTGTCCGTCTACGAAAATGGACAGTGGGTCCCCTACACCGGAAACTGGGCTCTCCACAACGGATACATCGGCGAATACGGCACAACAACCGTCGAAGTCCGGCTCCGAAGCTCTCCGGAACAGGTATCGCCGACTTCTCCCAAGTATTTCAACCTCATCTACTTCGGCGGAGCCGAAGAGGAGATGAAGCTGACCCTGCACAAGGAGTGTTCGCTGCGGCCCGTCTTTCAACCCGGACCGGCGTTCGGCTCCTCGATCGACTTCACGGATGTCGCCCGCCACAACATCCGCCAGTCCGAACTGCTCGAGAGCCTCTTCCACCTCTTCAACCTGCGCTGTTACACCGAAGAGGAGACCCGCACCGTATGGATCGAACCCGAGGTCGACTTCTACGGCGCCGCGCCGGAGATCGACTGGAGCCGCCGCACCGACTTCTCACGCCCCGTCGTCTGCGAGCAGATCGCCCCCTCGGTCCACGAAAAACGAACCTGGAAATTCCTCGAAGGCGACGGCGCCGTCTCCCGGTTCAACTCCGAAGAGCAGACCACACTCGGCGCCTGGAGCTACGCATCCCCCTCGTGCGCCACGATGATGGGCGAGAAGACTCTCCGCAACCCGCTCTTCGCCCCGACACTCAGCTCGACGGGATACTACCTGAACGCCCCCTCGGCCCGGCTGCTGCAGGTCGGGGACCGCGACGATGCCGAAGACGACGGCACGAACTTCACCCCGCGTATCGTCCGCTACGCCGGCGTCATCCCCCTGCCCGAGGATGAACGATGGGGATACCCCTCCGGACGCAACGAATATCCGCTGGCGGCATTCCTCTACCCCGGCGACGAATCGACCGAACCCTTCACCCTCGGATTCGAAGACCGCGACGGAGCCGAAGGTCTCCACCGGTACTACGACCGGCAGCTCCGGAGAGAGGCCATCGGCGAACGCGTCTCGCTCTGGATTCACATCGAACCCCATGAATTCGAGGAGCTGTTCTCGCCCGGAGTCGGCGGACCCGACATCCGATCCATCTTCCGCATCGACACCGGCAAGGGCATCGTCCGCGCCATTCTCCGACAAATCGACGAGTACGACCCCCGAAAAGCCTCGACCCGCTGCACCTTCGAACGCATCGACCAGCTATGACACGTCTCGACGAACAACTCTGCGAGGACCTCCTGCGCCAGGTGCGCGGCCTGACTCCCCGCCAGGCCGTCCTCGCGCTCTTCGAAAGCGGAATGATCGACCGCCGCGCCTGCGAACGCCGCGCCATCCGCGACGAAATCGAACGGCTCGAACGGCAGGGCATGCCCCGCTGCGAAGCCTTCGAGGTGGCAGCCGACCGCTTCTGCTGCTCCTACGAAAAAGCTCGAAACGCCTTTTACCTCCTTTCCAAACACTGAAAATCATGAAATCGGAAATCCAAATCAACAACGCCGACGACGTGTGCCAGATCGACATCGAGGGCACGATCGGCATCCCCGAAGAGTGGCAGTTCGAAGATCCCGATGCACGGGTCGCCACCTATGAACGATTCCGCGACGCCCTGCGGCGCATCACCGAAATCGACGCCCCGCAGGTCATCGTCAACATCCGCTCGACGGGCGGCGACGTCAACGATGCCCTACTGATCCTCGACGCCCTGCGCCAGCTCTCCGCACGCATCGTCACCCGCTGCTACGGATACACCGCCTCGGCCGCCACGATCATCGCCCAGGCCGCCTCGGAGGGGTGCCGCGAAATCTCGGAGAATGCCCTCTACCTGATCCACAACGCAATCTGCTCGACCGAGGGCAACGCCGCCGAAATCGCCTCCGAGGTCGAGCTGCTCCAGCAGACCGACGCCCGCATCGCCGCCGTCTACGCCTCGCGATCAGAACGCCCGGCCGAGGAGTTCCTCGCGCTGATGGGCGAAAACAACGGAAACGGACGCTGGCTCTCGCCCGAGGAGGCGATCGCCGCAGGGCTGGCCGACCGGGTGATCGAACCCGCCCGGACGGGCTCCTCCCTGGCGCAGAACCTCTCGCGGGGCTGGCAGCGGCTGCTCTCCGAACTGGGCGTCCGATCCGCACCGAAACGCGTCGCCGACCGAAACATCCTCCACTCGCAGGCCGAACTCCAGGAGCTGCACCGCCGTTCGTCGATCGCCGCCGAGGAGACCCGCCGCCGGATCGGTCCGACCCGCGTACTGCCGGTCGAAGACCCCTCGTTCGGCGACACAATCCGCTCGGCCAACGAACGCGCCTATGCCGAGGATGCCCGATGTTTCCGGAACTGACCCCGGCACCGCCCCGCGAAATTGCAAAAAACGGGCCCTGCGCCCGCAACCGAATCATAAACCCTCAAAAACAAACACCATGACCTATCTTGAAAATTCGAAGCAGTACACCGGTACCGATCTCGAGAACATCTTCTTCCGCCCGATTCTGACCGGGCAGTCGGCCAAGGAGTTGGGCGTACGCGTCCTCTACAACATGCCGCACAACGCCCACGTCCAGCTCTGGAACGGCCAGCGGAACATCCTCCAGAAGTTCACCTCGGCCGGCTGGAGCGGCAGCACCGCACCGACCCGAACCGAAAAGGCCATCGACATGAAGCGCGTGAAGGCCGAACTCGGATTCTCGGCCGCCGACTACTTCTCGATGGTCTACGAGAAGATCTCGTCGATCGTCGACGTCAACATGGAGGACCTCTCCGGAACGATCCTCGAGCAGGCCGAAACCGAACTCTTCCGCCAGGCCCTGGCCGAAAACATCCGCGCCACGATGTGGGCCGGGGACTCCTCGGCCGACGATGGCTACAACACCTTCGACGGATTCCTCAAACTCGTCCAGGACGGCGCCACCTCCGGATCGATCGAGGACTTCACCTACTCGGAGGAGAATCTCGCCCAGAACAGCTACGTCACCGAAATCTTCGACCGGCTCTGGAACAGCGCCGACCCCCGCATCCGCGACCTCAAGGCCGACGGTCAGCTGGCCTACTTCGTCTCCTCGGACCTCTGCTACCTCTACGAGAAGTATCTCGACGAGAAGGGCGTCGATGCCGCCTACATCGACTCCGTGAACGGCCGTCCGCAACTGGCCTACCACGGCATCCCGGTCATCGACGTGAGAATGGACAGCTATCTGGCCGAAACGTCGCTCCACCAGTCGTTCGCCCTGCTCACCGACCGCCGCAACCTGGTCATGGCCGTCAATACGGCCGACATGCCCGGAAACGAGGTGCGCATGTGGTACAACCCCGACGAGATGGAGAACCGTCAGCGCGCGGTCTTCATGGCCGGCTGTCTGCTCCTCGACGAGAAGCTGATCGGCTACGCCTACAAACAGTAACAACCCACACGGAGCCTCCCCGCCGCCGGACCCGCCGGGACGGGGAGCCCCTCCGAAATCCGCAAATACGTCATGAGCAAACCGAAACACTTCAAAACCGCCGTGGGCGTCGCCAACCGGACGGATCCCTACGCCGTGCTGGGGTCGACACGCGTCGAAAACGACCACTTCTGGCGTTGGGGCGACGACAACCTCTTCCCACAGGCCCGGGCCCTGATGGCCCGCCGATCGACCACCCACCGCCGAATCATCAACGACAAGGCCGACTACATCTCCGGCAAGGGCGTCATCTGCGACGAAGCCCGCCAGCCCGCCCTGGCGGAGTTCATCGGCCGCGTCAACGGCTCGGGCGAAACCCTGCGGCAGATCCTCAACAAACAGGCCTTCGACAAGGCGTTGTTCGGAAACGCCTTCCTCGAGGTGGTCACCGATGCCGACCACTCGTTCCTCTCGCTCTACCACCAGGACGCCTCGCGCTGCCGCGTCGCCCGCGACTCGCAGCACATCCTCCTCCACCACAACTGGGCCGCCTTCAAACCCGCCGAGGCACGTTCCCTGCCCCTCTACCCGACGTTCGAACCCCAGCAGGACGGAACCCTGCGCGCCATGATCCACTACAAGGACTACGAACCCACGTTCGAACACTACGGCGTGCCGCCCTACATCGCCGGATTCGGCGTCTCGGCCATCGCCTACAAGACCGACCGATGGAACATCTCGCGGCTCGACAACTCGTTCCAGTTGTCGGGCGTCATGATGCTCGACTCGACGGTCGACAACGAGGCCGAGGCCGAACGCATCGTCCGCATGGCCGAGCGCAAGTTCGCCGGGAATCCCGGACAGGTGATGTTTGTCATCCGCGACGGAGGCGACGACGACAACTCGCGATTCATCCCCATCACCTCACAGAACGAGGGCGACTGGCAGGCACTGCACGAACAGGCCGTCGGCGACATCGTCGTGGCCCACTCCTGGTTCCGCACCCTGAGCGGACTGGACTACGCCTCAGGATTCAACGCCGAACGCATCCTCCACGAGTACGAAGTGGCCCTCAACACGGTGATTCTGGCCGAGCAGGCCGAACTCACCGAGCCGATCCGCAGCGTCATCGGCACGATTCTGGGGGCAGACACCTCGTCGCTGCAGATCGTCAACCGCCCGCCGACCCGCTCGAAGCCCATCTACATGAAGGTCTGGGAGGCCCGCAAGGCCGACGGTCTGGACTACGACCCGGAGGATCCCCGACAGCAGTACTACCTCTCCGAAATCACCAAATACAACGTCACCAGCATCGGCTGACGGATTGCCGGGCGGTGGCTGCCGGTTTCAACCGGCGGCCGTCACCCGCTCCCCCGCACCGCAAACACCCCTTCACGCCATGAATACCCTCATCACCACCACCCAACTCCTGCAACAGGCCTTCGGAAGCGGCGAATACCTGCCGCCCGACACCTTCTCCGAGGCCGACATCGCCGCCGCCGAAGAGCGGTATCTTCTCCCCGTAATCGGCCCGGCACTCCACGAGCGGCTCCTCGCCGGCGACTATGCCGACCTGCGCGACAGCTACCTCGCACGGCCGCTGGCCCTCTTCACGCGGCTGATGCTCCAACCGCGGCTCGACATCCGCACCGGGCAGTGCGGCACCTCGGCCCCGAAAAGCTCCTGGGGCCAGCCCGCCGACGAAGAGGCCCGGCGCCGCCAGTGCCGGGCGCTGCGTGCCGAAGCCCGTTCGCTGCTGCACCGGGCCGTCAGGTACCTCGACCGCCACCGCGAAGAGTTCCCCGAATACCGCCCCGAGCGGAACATCCTGAAACGCTGCACGACCGATGGAGGCTTTGTACAGATTCGTTAGCGGCATCGCGGCGGGAATTGCCGCGCTGTTCGCCCCGATCCAGCCGCTGGTCATCACGACGATGCTCTTCATCGGCGTGGACTTCCTCTCGGGGGTCTTCGCCGACCGGGCCGTCGCCCGGCGCGAAGGTCGGAAATGGTATTTTGAAAGCTGCAAGGCCTGGCGCACGGTCCTCAAGACGGCTCTCGTCCTGACGGCCATCGTCATGGCCTGGCTGATAGATCGCTGCGTGCTGGACTCCATGCAGCTCAATCTGGCCAAGCTCTTCACGGGATTCACCTGCGGCGTAGAGTTGTGGTCGTTCCTCGAGAATGCCGCCCAGCTCTCCGAAGCACCGCTCTTCCGCCGGCTGCGCCGCTATGCCAGACGCCGGATGGAGAAAGACTGCAAATCGACGAAAAAGAGGATGGCACGAGGACTCGATAACCGCAATCCCGGCAATATCCGCCGTTCGAAGATCCGCTACCGGGGCGAGGTGCGCCCCTCGTGCGACCCCGACTTCAAGCAGTTCGAAACGCTGGCCTGGGGCTATCGGGCCATCTTCGTCCTGCTGGACACCTACCGCATCCGCTACGGGCTCGACACCATCCGGGGGATGATCTCCCGCTGGGCCCCGCCCTCGGAGAACCATACCGAGGTCTACATCCGCGCCGTGGCCGCCGATACGGGCATCGACCCCGATGAGCCGCTCGACACGCGCGACGCCGGAACGATGATCCCGCTGGCGGCGGCCATCTCGCGCGTGGAGAACGGGGCTCCGGCCGATATACGGCAGGTGGCCGACGGATGGGAGCTTTTTCTGTCACCCGAATGACTTTTTTTCGTCTGTTTTGATTATCTTGCAGGTATGAAAGTCGCCTGCCTGCTGGATCGGCTCAATCGGATGCCTATGGTCAAGCTCCTCGCACCCTTCGCCGCGGGGATTGCCTTGGCCGGAGTGTACGAACTGCCCCTGTGGTTTCTCGCAGGGGCTTTCGTCTGTACGGGCATCGTGGCGCTCCTCTTCCGTTCGGGAGCGGCCGCCGTGGCGATGCTCCTCACGTCGGGATTCGCCGCGGCACAACTCCGGACTCCCGAAATTTCGGTCCCCCGGGAGGTATACACCCTCTACGAAGTCGTCGTGGAGGGATTTCCCGTCGAACGGGAGCGCTATTCGGTCGCCGATGCCGCAGTCACGGCCTGGCGCGACCCGGCGAATGGCCATTGGCACGCTTCGGAGACCCGGATCCGGCTCTATGCCGATTCGTTGATCCGGCTTCGGGACGGAGAGCGGATCCGCTGCCGGGGTCGTGTGAGGCCGTTCCAGGGCGGAGCCGAGAGCTACCGGCAGCTGATGGAACGGAGGGGCTATGCCGGAACGCTGTGGATCGGAGAACGGGCGATCCTCGACCGGGAGGAGCCCCGGGGTGCCTCCCTGCACCGCCGGGCTGTCGAACGTCTCGACCGTCTGCCGATGGCTCCCGAAGCCCGGGCCGTCGTCGAGGCGATGTCTGCGGGCGAACGGCGCGGAATCCCCGCCGAACTCCGCACTGTCTACTCCCGAAGCGGTTTTTCGCACCTGCTGGCCGTATCGGGGCTCCATACGGGGATTGTCTTCGTCGTGGTGAACGCCCTGCTCTGGTGGCTGCCCCTGCTGCGGCGCGGGCACCTCTGGAAGAACCTTCTCGCAGCGGCGGCCATCTGGCTCTTTGTCGCCGCGGCCGGATTCCCGCCCAGCGCCATACGGGCCGCCGTGATGTGCACCTTCCTCCAGGCCGCACTCGCCTCCGCGTCGGAGTATGTCGGAATGAATGCCCTGGCCCTGGCGGCCTTCGGGATGCTGCTCTGGAATCCCAACTGGATCGGCGACCTGAGTTTCCTGCTCTCGTTCCTCGCCGTCGCAGGGATTCTCCTCTGGGGTGTGCCCCTCTGCCGCAGGTGCCGGACCCGCCACCGATGGCTGAATGCCGTGAGCGACGCCTACGTGATCGGGTTGACGGCCACACTGGCTACGGCTCCGCTCGTCTCGCACACCTTCGGCATAGTTCCCCTGGCCGGGCTGGTCGTCAATCCGGTGGCCATCCTGCTGGCCGGGGTCGTGGTATTCGGCGGTGCGCTCTGGATGCTCCTGCCCGTCGGATGGCTTGCGCCGCTCTTCGGGCTGGTGACGGGCAAGGCCGCCGAAGCGGTCAACTTCCTGGCCCGGGCGACCGCCGCACTGCCCGGAGGCACAACCGACTATACGCTCGAAAAGGCTCCCACCATACTCCTCTATGCGGTTTTCCTCCTTGCAACGCTCGCCGCAGGGTGCCGGGAACCGAAAAAAAGCCTACCTTTGCGTCCGTAAAACAAACGCTTTCGACCCATGATCACCGCCGAGGAATACGACCTGCTCCGTAGCGACGAGCTCCGGCAAGCGATTGCCGCCGCCCGGGGCCGCGACCCGCTGGAGGTGGCGCTCGACCGGACGGTTCCCCATGCCCGGCTTGTCGCCACGCAGGTCAAGTACCTCGCACGCGCCGAACGCAAACTCCCGACGTATGCCGCCGCGCAGTGCATCCTGCCTCCGCGGGCCTTCGAACAGGCATCGAGCGAAGCCGCGGCCGCCCACAAACGCATCGCGGGCGACACGGTGCTGGACCTCACCTGCGGGCTGGGGGTCGATGCGCTCTATCTCGCCCGGCATTTCCGCCGCGTCGTGGCCCTCGAACGCGACCCGCTGCTGGCCCGCATCACCGCCGACAACCTTTCGAGAATGGGAGTTGCGAATATCGAGGTCGTAAACAGTTCGGCCGAAGAGTTTCTCGGCCGCGAAGGGTTGCATTTCGACTGGGTTTATGCCGATCCCGACCGCCGTTCGGCCGAAGGACGCAAGCAGGTGCGGCTCGAAGCCTGCTCGCCCGACATCGTGGCCCTGAAACCGGCGATCGACCGGATCGCGCCGCGGCTCTGCCTGAAAAACTCCCCGCTGTTCGATGTGGACGAGGCCCTGCGGCTCTTTCTCGGAAGCCGCGTGGAGGTCGTCTCGTCGGGCGACGAGTGCAAGGAGGTCGTGGTCTATGCCGACGGCTCGGGACCGCTCGTTACGGCCACGGCGCTCGGTACAGGGAGCTTCTCGGCCCGGCCCGGAGCCGCCGCGCCCGAAGCTCCGGCATTCGATCCGACGCGTTACCACTGGTTGGTGGTCCCGGACGTCGCCCTCCAGAAAGCCCGCCTCACGCGCCTCCATCTGGCCGGGAAGGCCGACTGCTGGAGCGACCTCGGATTCGGATTCGCCGAAGAGGAGCCGCACGGCATCATCGGGCGCATACTGCCCGTCGAGCGGATCGAGCCCTACGACCCGAAGCGGCTGAAGCGAGAACTGAAAGGCCGCGGCCTCGAACTCCTCAAACGCGACTTCCCGCTCCCGGCTGAGGAGCTCATGCGGCGCCTCGGCACCCGTCCCGGCGCCGACCTGCGGATGGCCTTCACGAAAATCGGGAACGATTTTTGGGCGATCCGCCTAAAATAGCTATCTTTGTCGAATAGCACCGCGATGGCGGACCGAGCCCATGATACTCCGAAAACTCTTCACCTACTTTACCGATACGATCTTCCGGGAGGACATCAACGAATGGCGCAATCCCGTCGTGCGGTGGCTCGTACAGCAATACCGGCTACTCTTCTACACGGCCCGCGGGCTGGTCGAGCACGGAACGCTGGTCCGCTCCGCAGCGCTCACCTTCTACACGCTCATGTCGCTCGTGCCGCTCCTGGCCCTGGTCTTCGCCGTGGTCAAGGGTTTCGGCCTCGCCGACGGACTCGTCGAAAACCTCTACGAGCTCTTTCCTCAACACCCCGAAACCGTCGACTACATCGTCGGATTCGCCGAAAACGCCCTGGCCCGAACCCAGGGCGGCGTCGTGGCCGCCGTGGGTCTGGTGATGCTCTTCTGGGCCGTGATCCGCGTCTTTGGGTCGATCGAAAACGCCTTTAACAACATCTGGGAGGTCAAGGTCGAACGAAGCATCGCCCGTCAGTGGACCGACTACATCGCCGTGGTGATGATCGTCCCCGTGCTCTGGATCCTCGCCAATGCTGTCGGCAACTACATCGAGCAAGTCCTGGGCCTCTACGACAAGTGGTACTTCACGACCCTCTCCCGCCTGGCCTCGATGGTCGTCATCTGGACGATGTTCACCCTGCTCTACCTGATCATCCCCAACGCCCGGGTGCGGTTCCAGAGCGCCCTGATGGCCGGAATCGTCGCCGGGACCATCTTCCTGCTCTTCCAGTGGGGCTACGTCTACGTCCAGCGCTGGATGACCTCCTACAACGCCGTCTACGGCAGTTTCGCCGCCCTGCCGCTCTTCCTCATCTGGATGCAGACCTCCTGGGAGATCCTTCTCTTCGGCGGCGAGCTTTCGTTCGCCTACCAGAACATCAGCCGCTTCGCCGAGGAGCGCGAATCGCTGCGCATCAGCTACGACCAGCGCCGCAAGGTGCTCCTCGCGGTGATGATTCTCGTAGCACGCAACTTCCGCGACCACGGCGGAACGCTCCCGACCGACGAGATCCGCAAACGCCTCGAGCTCCCGACCCGAATCGTCAACGACATTCTCTTCCAGCTCGTGCAGGCCGGACAACTGATCGCCGTGCGCAGCGGCGACGGCGAACGCGAAGTGGCCTTCGCCCCGGCCCACGACCTCTCGTCGATCACCGTCTACGGCATCCTCGAAGCCGTCGAACGCACCGGACAGACCACCCTCGACCTGGAACAAACCCCCGAACTGGCCCGCATGAACCGCGAAGTGGAGACACTCAAGGAGGAGGTCCTCCACTCGCCGAACAACGTGCGATTGACAGACCTGCTGTAAATCAGGAATAAAAGAGATGAAACGAGTCGTCATTATCGGAAGCGGAAACCTGGCAGAGGCCCTGGCCCTGGCCATCGCCGGAAGCGGTCTGGAACTCCTCCAGCTCTTCGCCCGCAATCCGGAACGGGGCCGTACCGTCGCCGCCCTGGCCGGATGCAGCTGGAGCTCCGACCCCGAAGCGCTCCGCCGCGACGCCGATATCTATCTGATCGCCGTGAGCGACCGCGCCGTGGGCGAGGTGGCCTCGCAGCTGCCCATCCCCGAGGGGGCGGTCGTGGCCCATACGGCCGGCAGCGTCCCGCTGGAGGCTCTTCCGGAGCGATTTGCGCGCCGTGCGGTCTTCTACCCGATGCAGACCTTCACCAAGGGCCGCCGGGTCGATTTTTCGGAAATCCCGGTCTTCCTCGAAACTTCGGACCCCGGATTCCGGGCCGAACTCGAAGCCTTTGCCCGCACGCTCTCCCGGACGGTGCTCTGGGCCGACTCCGCACAGCGGGGCAAGGTCCACCTTGCCGCGGTCTTCGCCTGCAACTTCGCCAACCACATGTACGCCCTGGGCGAGGCGGTGGTCCGCAGCGCCGGGCTCGACTTTGCGGTACTCAAGCCGCTGATCGCCGAAACCGCCGCCAAGGCCTGCGACGCCCGCTCGCCGCGCGACGTGCAGACCGGCCCCGCCGTGCGCAACGACACCGCCACGCAGGAGCGGCACCTCGCCCTGCTCGACGGCAACCCGACCCTTCAGGAGATCTATACCCAAATCAGCGAAAACATATGGAAAACTTCAAGGAATCAATAGCACGCTGCCGGACCTTCATCTTCGATGTCGACGGCGTGATGACCGACGGCGGGATCATCCCGACCGTCGACGGTGACTTCATCCGCCGCTACAACGCCAAGGACGGCTATGCGCTGGCCTACGCCATCAAACTGGGCTACCGTGTCTGCATCATCACCGGAGGACGCGGCAAGACGCTCGAGCACCGGCTCCGGATGCTCGGGATCCGCCACTACTACGTCGACTGCATGGACAAGATCGCGGCGCTGCACGAATACCTCCGGAACGAAGGAGTGGCGCCCTCCGACGTGATCTACATGGGCGACGACATCCCCGACCTGGAGTGTATGCGCGAAGTAGGGATTCCGGTCTGCCCGTCGGATGCCGCCGCCGAGGTGATCGAGGCTTCGCGCTATGTCTCGGAGTTCAAAGGGGGCGAAGGTGCCGTGCGCGACATCATCGAACAGGTGCTCCGGGCCCACGGCGACTGGGCGCGCGACTCGATGGGCGTCACACCGTCGTCGCTCGTCGCCTCGCGCTGACCCCGCGGCCTCCCCGCCAGGGAGGGGGGGGGGAGGCAACCGCCCGGCGGCAGCACGCAATACGAAAAAAGTCCCGAACAAGTTGGTCATGATGCCAGACAAAAAAGAGGCGGAACCTTTGCGGTTCCGCCTCTTGCCGTTCCGGCCGGGGAGCTACCACATCACCTTGATGGCATAGCTCTCGATGCCGTCGGCCAGGGTCTCCTTCTGGACATCGTTCAGCCCCCAGAAACGCTCCTCGGTCAGCAGGAAGATCGTATATTGCGTCCCCTTTGCCACCTCGAAGACATTGAAGCCGTAGCTTGTCCCCACGCTCTGGCCTATTCCCTGCAGCGACCCGAACAGGTCGTTCTTCACCGTTCCGATCATCAGGAAGGGCATGTTGTCGTTGTAGAACGAACGGAGCACCCCTTCGCTGCCGCCGAAGGCCGCAATCTGGTCCGCCGTGTCGAAACGGGCCGTCACGACGTTCACGTCGAACGAAACGGCCGTCGTACCGGTCACCTCACCCAGATCGTTCCTGTCGGTGCGCACACCGGTCATCCCGGTGGTCAGCCCCGTCACGTAGCACCCTGCGCCGCAGGGAACCCCCTTCGACTCGGTCAGGCACTGGTTCACATAGAGCATGCTGCCCTGATAGGAGGTCTTGTCGACGATCCGGTTGAAGGCGAAGGTCGTCCAGCGGTAGGAATCGAACGCCGTGCCGAGCATCTCCGACAGTTTGCCATTGTCGGCCCGGTCGAGGATCGTCAGCCAGGAGCCGTTCTTTCCGTTGAGCGTCGTGACGATGTAGTCGTGCACGGCCCGGCACTCCTCCTCGCTGGTGCAGAGCGCCGCGTCGCTCAGGCGCGATACGAACTGGATGTCGGTGGTGAACTTGTCCGACGGAGCCGGAATCTGCGCATCCGAGGGGTACTCGTCCAACCCGTTGTTGCAGCCCGTGAACATCGGCAGAGCCAAGGCCAGGGCCAACATGGTCGAGAGGTATTTCTTAACGTTTTTCATCGTTTCAGTCTGTTTCGGTTAGTTATTTCAATACGGCCGTACCGATAATGGGGAAGTGGTCCGAGAGGTTGGGATAATCGCCGGTTTTGAGCACCTTGAAATCCGTGCAGCTCCATTCGCCGGCCGGGAAGGAGAGGAAATAGTCGAGTTTGCTGCCCCCGCTGAAGGTGGTGTCGTTGTTGCAGAGCTTCGTACCGTATTTCTGATACTCCTTGATGGCTTCCGTCGACGGGCCGCAGTTCATGTCACCCATGAGCACCGACGGGATGCCGGCCTGCGTAGCGGGGACCACTGCATCGGCAATCACCTCCTTGGCCTGCTCGAAACAGGTTTCGTCGCCGCCGAAGGCGTCGAGGTGGGTACAGATGACCCGGACCTTCACCCCGTCGGGGTTGGCATCCGTCGGCACCAGGATGTCGGCCCAACCCACCGAACGCTGGTCTTCACCCGTGTACATGCCGAGCAGGACCGATTTCGAGTTGACGATCGGGTACTTCGACAGGATGCCGTTCCCGTAGTAGCCGTTGTCCTTGTCATAGGACCAGATGAAGAAGGGGAACATGCCGAGCTCCCGGGCAAATTCGGTCAGCTTCTCCTTCGAGCTCATCAGACCGCTGGCGGTCTCGAACTCGTTGAAACATACGATGTCGGGATTCTCCTGCCGGATGGCATCCACAAAGCGCGTGATCTCGCGCGTCACATTGGTATTGTCTTTCAGCTCCAGTGCCTTGACGTTCCACGACATACATTTCAGCCGCAAGGTCTGGGCCTGGGCCCCTGCCAGCGGGAGCATCGCCCCCAGGAGGAGCATCGCCCCCAATATCTTGTTGATTTTCATGACTGTCTCTATTTATCAATCGGTTAATAGCCCTTGTTCTGCTTGAGGTTCACCGTTCCGTTGAAAGCTGTTTCCGGAATGGGGAACACCTTGTTGTAGGTCGGATTGAAGGTACGGCCCGGATAGACCTCCACCTCTTCGGTCTTGATCTGGCCGTCGACCATCTTCGAAACCACGCTGTGCAGCGGTTTCGCATAGTACTCCTGGGCCAGGCCCCAGCGGATCACGTCGATATGGCGGCTGGGCTGGAACTCGAAGGCCAGCTCGCAACGGCGCTGGTTCTGCAGCTCGGCCTTCGTGGCCGCATTCTCACGGGGCAGTCCGGCACGCTCGCGGATGTCGCCAAGCAGTGCCTTGGCCTCACCGTTGCCCTCACCCTGGGTCCAGATCAGCGCCTCGGCCTTCATCAGCAGCACGTCGGCATAACGCATCAGGCAGACGTTGAGCGTATTCCAGAGTTTGTCGCGCTGGTTTGACACCTCCGTGTAGTTGCCCGTCTCCCAGGGCGAGATAAACTTCTGGTTGATGAGTCCGGCCGACACGTGGCTGGTGGTGTAGGAGGAGATCGAACCGTCCGTACAATAGCCGCCGAAGGTGATGTCGCGGCCCATGAACTTCACGTGGTTGCCCGGGTAGAGGATCGTGACCTCGCGACGCTGGTCACCCTCCTCGAAGGCATTCCAAAGCTCCAGGCTCGGTGTGTAGTATCCCCACGTGTTGTAGAGGCCCCAGCCGGTATTCACGAACGTCACACCGTGGTAGCGGGCGCCGTTGGTGGCATCGCCCTCCAGCGAGAAAATATACTCCGAACAGTGGTTCTGCTCCTTGCGCCAGAGGTTGGCGAAGGATTTCGATTTGTCTTCCGGGTCGATGTAGAGCGAGCGCTTGTCGGCACCGGTCATTCCCATGACCTGGTCGCACATCTCGATGACCGTGTTGTAGTACGAGGCGTCATACTGTGCGGCATAGAGGGCGGCACGGGCGGCAAAGGCCCAGGCGGCCGCCTTGTGCGGCAGGCCGTACTGCGAGGTCGAAAGCTCGGAGAAGTAAGGAAGTTCCTCGGCGGCACGGCGGAAGTCAGCGATGATCTGGTCATAGTTCTTCAGCACATGGTCCGGACGCGGGGAGTCCATCTCGTCCATCGGCGTCGTGTCGAGGATGATGGGGATACCGCCGTTCGTGTCGTCACCGTAGTAGGGGACCATCCACAGCATCGAGAAGCCGCGGAAGAAGTAGGCCGTACCGAGTGCCAGTTTCTTCACCGACTCGGTGATGTTCAAGTCGGGAACCAGCTTGATGATGTTGTTGGCCTTGGCGACGTTCTGGTACATGACACCCCAGACATTCTTGACATCCTGGTCATTGGAGGGCGACATGCGGAATTCGCGGATCTCGTCCACGGCCGGGCGGTCACGACCGATCAGCACGTTGTCGCTCGCACACTCGAACCACATGTGCCCGCGGCCGCAGATCTCCTCGCTCCAGTGCGGCGACACGAAATAGTAGAGCGCATAGACGGCCTTCATGACATCTTCGTCGGTTTTCCACGACGTGTCGCGGCCATAAGGCTCACGCTCGAGGAAGTCGGCGCAGCCCGAAAGAGCGAATGCGCTGACGGCCAGACAAATACTTAACAATATCTTTTTCATGGTCGATTTGTAGTTTAGAAGTTGACGTTTACACCAAAGTTAAAGAAACGCGATACGGGATAGACACCGGCGTCGACACCGTAGTTCCCGACTTCGGGGTCAATACCCGAATAACCGGTGATCGTAGCCACATTGTCGATGCTCATGTAGATACGTAGCGATCCCTTTTCGAGGCCGATGTGGCGGGAGATGTGTTTCGGGAGCGTATAACCCAGCGTAATGTTCTTCAGTCGCAGGTAGTCGCCCTTCTCAAGGAAGACGTCCGAGAACTTCACGTAGTTGCCGTTGTCATCCTCGACGATGCCCAGACGCGGGTACTTGCTGCCCGAGGGGTTGAAATCCCACGTGTTGAAGACATCGGAGATCAGGTTGCCCATGTCCTGACGGCCGTTCATGGCCATCTGCTTCGTACCGTTGTAGATGTAGTTGCCGGCCACGCCCTGGAACATGATGCTGAAGTCGAATCCCTTCCAGTCGAACGAACCGCCGAACGAATAGGTCTGTTTGGGGGTGTAGCAGCCCGTCAGCACCTTGTCGTCGTCCGTAATCACGCCGTCGCCGTTCGTATCGACGAACTTCAGGTCACCGACCTTGGCGTTGGGCTGCACCTGGGTCACCTCACCCGTCTCGGCGTTCTTGCTCACATAGCGGTCGATCTCCTCCTGCGAGCGGAAGATGCCGTCGGTGCGGTAGATGTAGTAGGAGTACCACGGGTAGCCGGCGGCCGAGTAGAGGATCGGCGTACTGTTGATGTTCGGGTTGTTGTGCTGCACGATCTTCTGGGCTCCGTAGTCATCGACCCAGCCCTTGTTGACCGAGAAGGTGCCCCAGACGTTGTAGTTGAACTTGCCGTCGGCAGCGCTGTTCCTGTACGAGGCCGAGAACTCCCAACCGCGGTTGATCACCTTGCCCATGTTGCCCAGGGGCGGGTTCTCCACACCGATCTGCGAAGGTGTCGGGATGTAGTCGATCAGGTCGCGCGTCTCCTTATAATAATAGTCGGCGCTGAACTCGAGTTTGTTCTGGAACATCGTCAGGTCGAGACCGGCGCTGGTCTGTACGGTGGTCTCCCACGTGGCGTTGGTGTTGGCGATCGTCTCCAGATAGGTACCGTAGACGGTATTTCCGCCGATGAGTGAGCCGTCCGTGTAGGTCAGCAGCGGGATCTGCGTGGGGTTGGGCAGCGAGTAGAGGGTCACGTTGCCGACCTTACCCCAACCGGCGCGCAGCTTGACCAGGTCGAAGACCTTCGTGAGCGAGGAGTTCCGGAAGAACTTCTCCGAGGAGATTTTCCACGAGCCCGACACCGAGGGGAACCAGTCGTAGTTCTTCGCGGAGGGGAGTTTCGACGAGGCGTCGCGGCGGATGCTGCCGACCAGGAAGTAGCGGTCGTCGAACGAATAGCCGATACGGCCCAGAACCGAAACCATCGCGTAGTCACGCAGCGTCTCCGAGGGGTTGCTGGCCCATTCGTCGGCCGAGTCCCAGACCATGTTGTTGTCCGTGGCGTCGATATACCCCTTGGTGCGGTATTCGCGGTAGTGGTTCTTCTGGTAGTCGGTCGTGAAGCCGGCCATGGCGCTGATGTGGTGGCGTCCGAAGACCTGGGCATAGGTGGCGGTGGTCTCCCACAGCGTGTGGAAGTTGTTGAAGTAGTACTGGTCGCGCGTACCGGTGGTCGAGCCGCCCGGCACGTCGATGGCGGGCGAGAATTCGTCCTCCTCGCGCGTATCGAGGTCGGCCGTGAACTCCGACTTGATGGTCAGCTCGGTGATGGGCTTGATCTCCAGCGAGGTGGTCGAGAAGACCTTCGTGCGGGGATAGCGGCGGCGCATGGTCTCAAGCTGGGCTACCGGGTTGACGATGTTCGGGCCGGTGACGCCGGCGGCCATGTCGGCCGACGAGGCGATGCCGCCGTACTTGGGTTTGCCGTAGCTGTCGTAGATGATGTTGCCGTCAGCATCGCGGTCATAGACCGAGGCCGAGGCAGGGAACCACATGGCACCGAGGATCGGGCCGGTGTGCGACGTATTGACGTTGCCCTGGCCGTTGGAGTACTCGAACGAGACGCGCTCGGAGAGCTTCAGCCACTTGACGGGCTTGAACGTCGTATGGAGTTTGGCGCCGAGGGTCTGGCTCCAGGTATTGAGCAGCGTACCCTCCTTGTCGTCGTAGGTGACTGAGAGGATCGACTGCAGTTTCTCGGTGCCGCCGCTGATCGAGACCCCGTAGTGCTGGGTGAGGCCGGTCCGGAAGATCTCGTCGAGCCAGTCGGTGCGCGTCACGTTGGCACCGGCATAGACTTCGGGGTTGGCCAGGTTCGGCAGCGAGCCGTTGGCCGAATTCGACACGGCCTTGGCCCATACGTCGCAGAACTGCTGGGCATTGAGCATCGTGGGAAGGTTCATCGAGCGTTCGAAACCGAGCGAGACGTTGACATTGACGCGCGTCTTGCCGGCCTCGGCCTGGCGGGTCGTAATGAGCACGACGCCGCTCGATCCGACCGATGCACCGTAGATGGCGGCCGAGGCGGCATCCTTCAGGACGGTGATGGTCTCGATGTCCTCAACCATGTAGGGGGCGTTGGGCACGCCGTCGACAACCACCAGCACGCCGTCACCCGAGGTGGGACCGTCGTTACCGCGATCGGTGCCCTGGTCGTTGCCCTTCGAGCCGCGGCCGCGGATGGAGAACGAAGCCTTCTGCATCGGGTCGCCGGACTGCATGATCGTGACACCCGGCATGCGGCCCTGGAGGAGGGTACCGAGGTCGGAGGCGCGGCTGCGGGCGGCATCGTCGACCTTGACGGTGGTCACGGCCATCGAGAGGTCCTCCTTGCGCTGCGAGCCGTAGCCGATGGCCACGACCTCGCCGATCATCATGGCGTCATCCACCATGACCACATCAATCTGCGTGCGGTTCATCACCTGGATGGCCTGCGTCTTATAGCCGATGAACGAGAATTCCAGCACGGCGTCGGCCTTCACCGAAATCGTATAACGGCCGTCGGCATCGGTCGTGACGCCGTTGGTCGTCCCCTGTTCGATGATCGAGGCGCCAATCAACGGGTTCTGGCCCGTATCGGTCAAGCGTCCCGAAACCGTCACCTGGTTCTGGGCCTCAACAGGAAGCATGAGCATGCCCAACAGCAGGCTCATCAGAAGAACGCGGAGGAATCTCCACTTCTTCTCCGAAAGTGTCGAATTCATTTCCATAGTGTTAAGGTTAATAGTTAATTAGAGAAGTCTTGGGAAGAGATCGTTTTTCAAAAAAAATTTTTAATGTTTTTAATTATTTTTTTAATAATATCCCAAACAAAAGCGCATAATATACCCTGTCGGGATCAGTTTACACTTTCCGATATTCAAATTTATAAACTCTTACAAAGGAAATGGACGCATTTCGCGTAATATAGTCCTCACATTACGCAGATCTGCACACCGGCCGGATCGGAACGGCGGGAATCACTCCCCGAAACCGTGCCGTGCATAGTGGAAACCGGCGGCATCGTAGCAGCGGGCCAGCCGGGCGAGACGCCTCCGGTAATCGGCCGGATCCTTGCGGTCGAGGCTCCACCCGACCTCGGCCAGGGCGCTCAACCGCGGCAGCAGCATGTACTGTGCCTGCCCGAAATCAGGGATGTATTCGGTCCAGAGATTGGCCTGAACCCCCAGGACGCAGGCCCGCTCCCGTTCGTCGAGCCCTTCATACGGATCGAACGCATAGACCTTTTCGAGCGGGAGGCAGCCGCCCCAGGCCAAGGGTTCGGAGGCGGTATCCTCCGTCTGGTAATAGTCGAAGTAACAATAGGTCGAGGGCGACATGACCACCCGGTTACCCTGCCGGGCGGCACGGACACCCCCTTCGGTACCACGCCAGGACATCACGACGGCGGTCGGGGTCACCCCACTTTCGAGAATCTCGTCCCAGCCGATCAGTTGCCGGCCGTGCGCCTGCAGGAAGCGTTCGACCCGGGCCGTGGCATAGCCCTGGAGCCCCCGCAGGTCGTCAATACCCTCCGTCCGCATCCGGGCCTGACAGTGTCCACAGCGGGCCCACATCTTCGTCGGGCACTCGTCCCCGCCGATGTGGATATATTCCGACGGGAAGAGTTCCAGCACCTCGGAGAGGACCCCCTCGATGAATTCGAAGGTCGACTCGCGCCCCGGGCAGAAGACCCGGTCGTCGATGTCCCACGTCTGGCGCACCTCGTAACGCTCGCCCGTACAGCTCAGCCAGGGATACGAGGCCAGGGCCGCCACGGCATGCCCCGGGAATTCGATCTCGGGGATCACCGTAATGAAGCGCCGGGCGGCATAGTCCACCACCTCGCGGATCTGCTCCTGTGTATAATAGCCGCCATAGGGGGTCTCGTCGTAGCGGCACGACTCGTCGTATTCGCCGCCGGGATCCTTGCCGATCAGCGTCCGGCGTCGCACCGACCCGACCCGTGTCAGTTCGGGATAGCGGCGGATCTCGATACGCCAGCCCTGGTCGTCGGTCAGATGCCAGTGGAAGACGTTCATCTTGTGGAGGGCCATCAGGTCGATCGTGCGCTTCACCTCGTCGACCGTGAAGAAGTGGCGGGCCACATCGAGCATAAGCCCCCGATAGGCCATGCAGGGTCGGTCGACAATACGCACCTCGGGGATCTCGACGGCCCGTACCGGCCCGCCGGGGCTGAACGCCCCGGGCGGCAGCAGCTGACGCAGCGTCTGCACGGCATAGAACGCCCCGGCGGCATCACCCGAGCGGATTCCGATCCCCTCGCGCGTCACCTCAAGGCAATAGGCCCCGGCGTCCAGCGTATCGCAGATCTCGAACCGGATACCGCCCCGTTCCGGGAGGCGTTCGGCCCGGACCGGCGGCTGCCCGAAGCAAGGCGTCAGGAGTTCGACGAACGCCTCGCCTACGGCTTTCATCCCCGCAACCGTCCCTTCACCGGTCTCTTCACCGGTCTCCTCCCCGGGCATCCAGTAGGGCACCCGGGCCGTAAGCCGGAAAACACCCTCGCCTTCGACCACCTCCACGGGGCGCGGCGTCACCTGCACGGGGCGTTCCGCGCGGATCACGCGGCCGCAGCCCGAAGCCAGGAAGGCCGCAGCCATAAGGAGCACTCCGCCCAGCAGAGTACCCCGCGCACTGAAATCCCGCCCGCCGGCACTCCGTCCCCACGCCATTCCCGGCGATCTGAACACCTCGCTATTCATGACAGGCCGAAGCTCCCAGAAGCCCGATGTTTTCGATTTTCGAACAGCGGATCCGCACCCGTTCGACGGTCCTGGCATAGGGAAATTTCGCCAGCTCGGCGTGCATCGCTTCGCTGAAGAAGTCGAAGGCGTGCGAAATGCTCCCGCCGAAGACGATCGCCTCGGGGTCGTAGGCGTAGAGGATCAGCATGACCAGACGCCCGACGTGCCGGCCGAATTCCTCCCAGAGTTTCAGCGCATCCGGATCGCCCGCCACGGCCCGTTCGAAAGCCTCCTTGCCGGTCGTACCGCGCCCCACGAAGAAACGGCTGCTGCAGTAGTATTCGTAGTCGCGGTCCAGATAGGGGATGCTGCCGATCTCACCCGCCCCCGTGTTGCAGCCGCAGTAGAGTTTGCCGCCGATCACCACTCCGGCCCCGACTCCCGTACCGAGGGCCACGCACACCACGTCGCGGAACCCCTGGGCCTCGCCGTAGCGGCAAACCCCCATGGCAAAGCAGTTGCAGTCGTTGTTCACGTGTACCGGAATCCCGAAATGCGCTTCGAGCATCTCCTTGAGGTGCACCTCCTGCCACGAGGGAATTCCCGTGACGTTGTAGACGATCCCCCGGGCCGCATCCACGACCGAGGGGACCCCGATGCCGATGTGCGTCACACGGGGGACGATCACTTGTTCGATGAGCGAAACGATATGTGCCACGACCTCCCCCTCCGGGCGGTCCGACTTGCAGGGCTCCGAGATCAGCCGCACGATGCGGCCTTCGTCGACCAATCCGACACGAACGTTCGTACCGCCCAAATCAACTCCTATTCTCATTTTCGAACAATTGTTTTTATCTGGTTTTCACGATTTTGCCTTCCACCACCCGAACGCGGTCGACCACCCGGCCGTCATCCTCGCGGATCCAGCTCACGAATCCATGGTCTCCCTCGTGCAGCTCGATCATGCGGACTCCGGGCCGCAGGTTGTTGTAGGTGGTGTTGTCGCCCGAATAACGGCCGTAACCGAGACAGATTCCCTTTTCGACCACCAGATAGTCGATGTCGTGGTCGTGACCCACGAAGGTACCCATGACACTCCGGCTCTCGACCAGGGCGGCAAACATGCCGGAATTCAATGCGCCGGGACACTCCTCCTCGGCAGCCCGTCCGATGCGGGGATTGTCGGGATTGCGCCACGCCGCAACATATTCGGGCAGCGCAATGTGGAAGAAGGCCAGCGCCGGAAGCGGCTCGCCGCCGTTCTCCCGCGTGCGGCGGTCACAGCAGCCCCGCAGCCAGTCGATCTGCCCGCGGTCGAACCAGCCGTAACCCTCTACCCCCTCGACGGTCGAATAGTCGTGCGAATCGAGGCAGTAGAGCGCCGCCGCCACCCGTTCCGAGGCCGAACCGCCGACCGTCAGCTCGACATCGGCCAACTCGCCCGCCGTGTCGAGCGTATTGAGACTCCCCGGGGCGGAGGTCACCAGCCGTGCAATCTCCCGGCGCGACAGATCCTGCTCGGCATCGTGGTTGCCCAGCACCACGCAGTAGGGGACGCCCCGCCGTTCGAGCGTATCGAGCAGCCGCTGCCACATCCCCGCAGCCGGGCTGCCCGTTACCACGTCGCCCGTGAAGACCAGCAGGTCGGGATGCTCCGTGCGGATGATCCGGTCGATGCGCGCGAAGGTCTTCTCCGCTTCGGCCTGCCGTTCCGGAGTCTGCGGGTCGAGATGCGTGTCGGTGAACTGTACGATGCGGAACGTGCCGTCGGCCGCGAAACGAAGCCCTTGCGGCCGCGCCGCCGACGTATTCAGACTCAGGAGCAGCAGAAAGCTCCATGCGATCACTCTCTTCATGATTGGTCCTGTTTTTTCAATTCAGTTTGACTTCTCCGCTTTGGGCCACGTGGACCGTGCGGCACTCGCTCCCGCCCCAGCGGACCGTCAGGTCGAAGGGCTCCTCGCACTCGACCCGGATCACGGGGCGCTCCGTGACGCTCTTCCGGCGCCCAACGCGCAGGCTGACAACCCCCTCGGGCCCAAAGGGATAGCGCGAGATACCGTGCGCCTCGGTCTTCGTGAGGTCCCATTCGATGGAACGTTCCGAATAGTCCGAGCGGATGCCCAGGATGTATTCGATGAAGACCGCGATGGGCGGAAGCCCCGTCCATCCGACGAAATCCTTGCGTGCCATGAAGCCCGGTTCGATCCGCTCCGGGGCATAGTACTCCCAGAAGGTCCCGGTCTTCTTCCACACCTCGAAGACCGCCCGGTAGTGGTTTTCGGCAATCTCGTGCGCCAGCTCTCCATAGCCCTGCTGCCGGAGCCCGTCAATAAGCATGTAGTTCGTCCCGGGCCACACGCCGCCCTGCCAGTAGCGCCCGTTGGGGTTGTATTTCGGATGGTCGGCAGCCAGCGACGGAACCCGGTGCGGGCGGTTGAACTCCGCCGTATCGCGCAGGTGCGAAACCAGGCGCGCGAGGCGCACGCTGTCGAGCACGTCGGTCTGCAGCGCCCAGTAGGCTCCGATCCCGAGCGTCGAGCACAGAGTCCCGTCGGCATATCGGTCGCAGAGGAAGCCCCGCCTGTCATCCCACATCCGTTCGTTGAGGTAGCCCTTCAGGAACTTCATCTCGTCCTCCAGTTCCTCGATCTCCTGCCACCGCTCGATGTAGAAACCGATCTGCAGCAGCGAGGCGTTGACCAGGTATTGCTGCAGGTTCGTGTCGAGCCACGACATGTGGCCGTGCGAGTAGATCGGGTTGTACTCCTCCTTCACGCGCGGCATGTTGTCCATACCCGTGCCCCAGCCGCTCGACCAGTAGGAGCCGTCGGGCCACGTGCGGTTCAGCCGCCACCACTTCGCATAGGCGCACAGCACCGGAAAGACCCGGTGCAGGCGGTCGAGGTCCCCGAACTGCCGGTAGTAGACCAGTTCGACCCAGGGCAGCAGGTTGGGGCCCGTCGACGTGGGGTCGTAACGCTCGAAGCAGTCCGACCCGTCAGCCCGGATCTCGCGGCAGATGAAGCCGTCGGGGTGCTGTTTGGCGTAGAAGTTGTCGAGCGACGACTGGAACGGGAAGAACCGGTAGCCGTAGCGCGCGAACATCATCATGAACGACATGTCCCACATGAAGATGTTGCCGTTGTAGGCGATGTCAAGGTACGGGGCCACGAACCCCGAGCCCTCCTGCGGCTGGCGGATGTTCCCCACGGCGATGCGCCAGGCGTGCCAGTACATCTCGATCTCCGCATCGTGCCCCTCCCAGTAGGGTTCGGGGAGTACCTGCCGGGCCTCGTCGAATGATCCCGGCATACGCGTCACGGGCTCGGCCGTGCGGAACTCGTTCTCGGCGACGAAGACCTCCTTGACATAGGTATTCTTGTAGGGAAGCTCGTAGGGGCCCGATTTCAGCCCCTGGGCTGCGGCCGGCAGGGCCAGACAGGCCAGCGCCGCCGCAATTGTCCTTCGTTTCATCTCGGTTCTTTTCATGGTTCAGCGGGTCAGTTCACGGATCCGGCGGGCGATCTCCGTATTGAGATAGGTGCCGCAAAAGCGGTCGGCACCGGGCCCGTAGGCGAAGACGGGGAGCATGGCGGGCGTATGGTCGTCGCTCGTGTAGATGCCCAGGATGCGGCCCGACTGCTCGTCGCCGTCGAGCAGCACGAGTCCACCGGTTTCGTGGTCGGCCGTCACGACGACCAGCGTCTCGCCGTTCGCATCGGCGAACTTCAGCGCCTCGGCCACGGCCAGATCGAAGCTCAGCATCTCGATCACCGAACCGGGCAGGCAGCACGAATGGCCGGCATAGTCGATCTTGGCCCCCTCGACCATCAGGAAGAAGCCCTTCCGGCTGCGCTGCTGCAGCTTCTCAATCGAGGCACGCGTAGCGTCGGCCAGCAGCGAGAGGTTGGCCTCCTCGGCAGCCTCGTCCATGCGCTCGTCGATGCAGATGACCGGGCGGCCGTCACCGCCGATCGCGTCGACCGAACGGACGAAGGCGTAGTGCTTCGACAACTCGCCCACCAGGTCGATCCCGTCCTGGCGCTCCTCGAACTGGCGGATCCCGCTGCCGCACAGCAGGTCGATCCGGCCGTCGAGCAGAGCCCGGGTCAGCTCATCGGAGTTGTCCCGCTCGACCGAATGGCCGTAAAAGGCCGCCGGGGTGGCATCTGCCACGTTGCCGAGGGTGAGCACCCCTACCGCACGCCCCTGCTCGTGGAAATAGTCGCTCAACGAGGGACAGGGGATCCCGTCGACGCTCATCGCAATGTGGCGGTTGGCGTGGCGTTCGCCCGTGGCCAGGGCGCTGCCGCCGGCCGCCGAATCGGTCGTGAAGGCATCCAGCGCATTGTTGAACTGCAGCCCGATGTGCTTCATCTGCAGGGTCGTCAGCCCCCGGTTGGCATAGGCCGCGGCGAGGATCTGCGAGAGGCCCATGCCGTCACCGATCAGGAAGATCACGTTGCGGACCCGCCCGCGACCGCCGTCGTTGCGGTAGGTCGGCACGTAGATATCGATTCCCTCCGACAACTGGAGCTTGTCATTCTGGAAACCGCCGAAGTCGCGCGTAGTCTTGTCGAGCCGCTTCGTCCCGGTGACACCTCCCTCGGCGGCGCGACGGTCGCCGATGCGGAAGTTCTTGTTGCTGAAATCGGAAAAGAAGGCTGCGCAACTCTCCGGACGGTCGGTATTGATGTAGTCGATCCCCAGATTGTAGAACGTATAGTAGGTTGTCGTCCCCTCGGGGGCGTTCCAGAAGCGGACGGGTTTTCCCCAGGCGTGGGCCCGGTCGATCACCTTGCAGAGGCGGGCCAGCTCCGACGGGATGATCGAGCCCTTGCCGTTCCACTGCGAGAAGTCCCGGAAGTTGGCGCTCACCAGTGCCACGCGCTCCAGTTGGTCGGGCGTATAGTCGGCATCCCAGGCGCCGTCGAAACGCACGTAGGGGGCGTAGTCGCAGAAATGCTCCGGGGCCGGGACACGCCCCGTCACGGCGATGCGCACGGCCTGCGGGTTGCGGGCCACATCGAAGACCTCGGGCCAGCGGTCGAGCAGCGCCGTCACAGCCCGCAGCGTCGGGTCGGTCTCCGACTTGAGTTCGATCATCAGCTGCAGCGTCTCGTCGCTGTCACGCCAGGCGCGGCCGCCGTTGCGGGCGAAGAGCCCGACCAGCGGCTCGACATAGAGCTTCTCGAACGACAGGCCGGCCGAGAGCTCCTCCTCGTCGTGGCCGACGAGCAGCTGCCCGTCGTGGAGGAAGAGGTCGACCTCGATCGAGGCCGCGTGCTGGGCATAAGCCTGATAGAAGGGGACACAGCGCGCATAGTCGTTGTGCGAATGGATCAGGATCGGCCGTTCGGCCCGGGCAGTTGCCGCGCCCGCCGCCAGCAGGAGCAGCAGGACGCATTTCCACATTCGGAGTTTCATCGTTTCGTATCGTTATATTGCAGTTTGACAAGGACGGGGGCGTGGTCCGAAAGGAACCCGCCGTCGAGCATATCGGGCAGCACCCGGTACGAACGGACGTCGAACCCGCCGTCCACGAAAACATAGTCGATCAGTTGCCGTTCTCCCTCGGGGATCTGCCCGAAGTCGGAGAAGCTCCACGCCGTCCCGGAGCGCTCGGCAGCCGCCTCGCGGGTGTGGCGCAGACGGCCGCTCCCGACGACATGGGTGATGACCTCCGACTCGGGCTCGGCGTTGAAATCACCGGTCAGCACCACGGGACGCCCCCCGCAGAGCGAGTCGATGCGCCGGAGCAGCAGCGTAACCCCTTCGCGGCGGGCCACCTCGCCCACATGGTCGAGGTGCGTGTTGATGAAGAAGATCTCGCGCCCGGCGCGGTCACGCAGCACGGTCCAGGTGGCCAGCCGCTCGCAGGCGCCGTCCCACCCCTTCGAACCGGCCTTCTCGGGGGTCTCGCTCAGCCAGAAGGTCCCCCAGTCGAGCAGTTCGAAACGGTCCGTGCGGTAGAAGACCGGGTTGAATTCGCCCGCTCCGGCGCCGTCCTCGCGGCCAACCCCCACCTCGGCATAGCCGGGCAGGAGCTCCTTCAGGTCGTTGAGCTGGTTGAGGAGCAGTTCCTGGGCGCCGAACACATCGGCGCGGTTCATCTCGATGGCCCGGGCCACCCGTTCGCGGCGGAAACGCCAGTTGTTCTCCCCGTCTTCGGGATTGTCATAACGCATGTTGAACGTCATCACGTTCAACTCGGGGGCCGGTTCGGGGGCGCACGCCGACAGGAAGAGCAGCGCGGCCGAGACGGCACACCGGATCCGATTCATTCTCATGGTCATCCGTGTTTTCGGTTCATGATTCGTATTCAGTCGGGATCAGCCACAAGGAGGTTCCCGCCCGGGACGGGCACGAACTCCGCCTCTGCGGAGGGGCGCCAACTCCACGAGAGCTCCTCCCCCTCGTAATCCTCGAAATAAAGCAGCCGGAAGGGGTGCAGGCCGGCATCCAGCGCCACCCGCCCGGTGGCCGCCACGGCCGCATGCGAACCGTCGTTGTCGACAACCCGCTCGCCGCCGATCTCCAGCACGCTGCCGTCGTCGCTCTGCAGGCGGAACTCCCAGACGCCCCGTTCCGGGACGCGGATCAACCCCTCGAAGCAGTATCCGAAGTGGTCGCGCTGCCGGGCCCCGCCGATCGTCACCTCCGGGAGGATTCCCCGTTCGACCACCGGCTGCCCCTCAAGGTCGGCTACCCGCGAGAAGGTCCCCTCGTAGTAGCGGTATGCGACGCCGGGGCGGGTCCCGGCCACCTGCAGCCCCGGCCGGAAGGCAGCCTTCACGGCACGGAGCATTAGTTCGCGGCTCGGCTCGGTGCCGTCACGGAACCCCCGGGCGCGCAGCGTCAGCGAACGGTCCACCCGCACCGGCTCCGTATAGAGCGGCGAGGATTCGGTCGGTTCCGAACCGTCGAGCGTATAGTGGATCCGGGCCCCGGGGGTCGTCGTGGCCAAGTCCACATCGACCGTCCCGGGGAAGAGATGGACATCGCTCGTCGTATAGGGGATCGAGACCCGTTCTCCGCGGGTGAGCGAGTAGGGTTCCGTGCCGGGTTCCGCACCCCGTACCGGATCGGGCCTTCGCGTCAATTCGAACGAGAGCTCCCCGCCCTCCATCAGGCGGTCGTAGGGGATGAAGTTCTCCGCAACGGGCTCGCCGTTGAGCGTCACCGAGCGGATGTAGCGGTTGTGCGCGGGGTCGTTGGCCGTCACGGTCAACACACGACCGTTGGCCAGCCGGACCTCGGCCCGCTCGAAGAGCGGCGTGGTCAGCACGAACTCGTTCGAGCCCGGGCAGACGGCATAGAGGCCCAGCGACGAGAGCAGGTACCAGGCCGACATCTGCCCGCAGTCCTCGTTGCCGATGATGCCGCCGGGCGTCGGGGCATACATCTCGTCAAGCAGGCGGCGGGTCAGCTCCTGGGTCTTCCACGGCTGGCCGGCATAGCTGTAGAGATAGGCCATATGGTGGCTCGGCTCGTTGCCGTGGGCATACTGCCCCATGAGCCCCGTCACGTCGGAGACATCGAGGCGCATCTCCTCCGATTCGAGCGTGAAGAGTCGGTCGAGCTGCCGGAGGAACTCCTCGCGACCGCCCAGCAGCTGGATAAGCCCGTTCACATCATGCGGCACGAAAAAGCGGTAGTGCCACGGCGTCGCCTCGGTATAGTCGCGCCCCGTGGCGAAGGGCTCGAACGGCACGGTCCAGCCGCCGTCGCTGCGACGCCCGCGGAAGAAGCCCGTCGAGCCGTCGAAGAGGTTCACGTAGTTCATGGCCCGTTCCCGGTAGGTGCGGGCCACGTCGTCGTTGCCCAGCGCCTCGGCCATGCGGGCGATGGTCCAATCATCGTAGGCGTACTCCAGCGTGCAGGAGACCGATTCGTTGCGCAGCTCCGAGGGGATATAGCCCCGCGCCGCATAGAGGTCCGCCCCCTTGGCGTTGACCTCCGACGAGCGGACCATCGCCTCAAGCGCCTTCCCGCCGTCGTAACCGCGGATCCCCTTCAGCCAGGCATCGGCAATGACCGAAACGGCATGGTAGCCGATCATCGTCCGCGTTTCGCCCGAAGCCAGGGGCCAGATCGGCAGCTCGCCCGTGCAGTCGTACATGTCGAGCATGCTGCGCACCAGGTCGTTGACCAAACAGGTGTCGACGAGCGTCTGCAGCGGATGCCAGGCCCGGAAGGTGTCCCACAGCGAAAGGGTCGAATAGTAGCGCCGGCCGGCCGGGAGGCGTCCGATCGTCTGGTCCTGACGCCGATACTCCCCGTTGACGTCGCTCATCAGGTTGGGGGTCAGTTTCGTATGGTAGAGTGCCGTATAGAAGTTCGTGCGTTCGTCGCGGCTGCCGCCCGTGACCGTCACCCCGCCCAGCGCCTCGCGCCACAGCGCTTCGGCCCGGGCCCGAACGGCATCGAAATCGAGTTCCGGCACCTCCGCGAGGCGATTCTCGCGGGCATTCTCACAACTCACCGACGAAAGCCCCACGGCCACGGTCAGCGTATCGACCTCCGGCGAGAAGGTCAGCACGGCCACCCGGCCGTCGAGCACCTCGGCGTCGGCATACGGGGCGGAGAACTCCGCCGAGAAGAAGACATGATGATCCGGCGTCCAGCCCTGCGTCAGACGCATGCCGCAGAGCTCCGTCGGGCCGCAGGGAGTCAGTTCGCTGCGGTCGATCCGCTCCTCGCCCACCGTATGGGTCAGGTCGATCTCCACGCGGCGCTCCCCCTCGCCGTAGAAGCGGTAGCGGTGGACTCCCGTGCGGGGTGCAGCCGTCAATTCGACGTCGATCCCCTCGTCGGGCAGCGTCACCGCATAGTAGCCACACGACGCACGCTCCCGGTCGTGGGAAAAACGATACGGTTCGGGAGCATACACCCCCTCGCCGGTCACCGCCCGGCGCATCGTCGGGCGGAAAAGCACATCAGCCAGGTCGGCGCACCCCGTCCCGCTGAGGTGGGTATGCGAAAAGCCGTCGAGGGTCGTATCCTCGTAGTAATAGCCGGCGCAGGCATCCCAGTCGCCTGACCGTGTGTCGGGGCTGAGCTGCACCATGCCGTAGGGGGTTGTAGCCCCGGGATAGGTGTGCCCGTGGAATCCCGTTCCGACAAAAGGATCGACATACGCAAGCGGATCGGAACTCTCCGCACAGGCTACGCCGGCAGCGGCCAGCAGGACAAAAGCCAAGGTTCGCTTCATTATGGACAAGATCGGTTGGTTTCAGATTTTACAAAAATAATAAAGATGCTCCGGAGAGCCGTGGCGATTTGCGTCTTTAGCTCCTCAAATCACGCAGATCACACCCCTGCATCGCAGCCCGGGACCGGACCATGCGACAAAAAGAGCGGGGAAAATTGTCCGAAACGAGCCGTTTTTACCGAAAAAAAGTTACCTTTATCTCGACAAAGCCCCCCGAAATGGCACGCATCCTCTTTCTGACCGACTTTTCGGAAGCCTATGCCCGCAACCTGCTGCTCGGCATCGCCCGCTACGCACACACCGTCGGGCAGGCCTGGAGCCTTTGCCGGCTGCCGCTGTCGATCCGCGACAAGTTCGGCATCGAGGCCGTCCTCGACCTCGCCCGGAAGACGCGCGCCGATGCCGTCATCGGCCAGTTTTACAACACGGACAACGTCGAGCTCTTCGCCCGCGAGGGCATCATCACCATCGCCCAGGACTTCAAGACCCGCTTCACGACCATCCCCAACATCACCGGCCCGCACACCCTGGCCGGGAAGATGGGCGCGGAGTACTTCATCAAGAAGGGATTCCGCCACTTCGCCTTCTACGGCACGCGCGATGTCGTCTGGTCCGACGAACGCCTGCAGGGTTTCCGCGACACCATCCGCCAGGCCGACGCGGACTACACCTTCTCGGCACTCTGCAAGGCCGCCGAGAACGCCCTCTGGGACTACGACTCGCACCAGCTGGTGACGTGGCTCCAGTCGCTTCCGAAACCCGTCGCCATCATGGCCTGCGACGACAACCACGCCTACCACATCACCGAAGCCTGCCAGCAGAGCGAGGGGGGGGGTGGCGGCAGCGGCGACCTCCGCATCCCGGACCGCATCGCGGTCCTCGGCGTGGACAACGACGAGACCATCTGCCGGCTCTCGACCCCCAACCTCTCGTCGCTCAACCAGAACATCGAACAGGGCGGCTACGACGTCGCCCAGCTCATCGACCGCATCCTCCACGATCCGGCCACCCCCCGCGAGGATGTTGAGGTGCTGCCGACGCACATCATCACCCGCCAGTCAACGGACATCTACGCCAACAACGACCAGCATATCGCCAAGGTCCTGAAATACATCCACGAGCATATCAGCCGGAAGCTCTCCGTCGACGAACTGGTCCGGCTGGTGCCCCTCTCGCGGCGGCTGCTTGAGACCCGGTTCAAAAAGAGCATGGGGACGTCGATCTACGACTACATTCTCCAGATCCGCATCGAGAAGGTCGCGCAGTTGCTGTGCGACGGCAAGAGCGTCTCCGAAGCGGCCATCGAACTGGGCTTCTCCGACATCAAGAACCTCTCGCGGACCTTCAAGCAGTTGCGCGGCATCACCCCCTCGGAGTATCGCCGCGAGATCTTCAGCCCGAAACACTGACCGCCACCCCTGCCGCCGCACCCGCCGCACCCGCCGCGTTCCCGAAAGACGCCAACAAACGCGTCCCCGAAAGACGCCAACAAACGCCCCCCCGAAAGGCACCCACAAAAAAAGGAGCGGTGGAAAACCACCGCTCCGATCCGTTCGGGAATCCCGCCGTGCGAGGCGGCTACTCCTCGATGAAATCGATGTTGACCTCGCGCTGGAAAACCTCCTGCAGCGAGATATTGGTCTCGGTGGTAGCGATGCCCTGGATGCGCAGGATCCCGTCGAAGATCGTATGCATGAGGTGCTCGTTGTCCACACAGTAGAGCTTCACGAGGATGTTGCCCTTGCCGGTGATGTAGTGACACTCGACGATCTCGTCGACCTTCTTCAGTTCCTCGACCGTATGGGCCTGCAGCTGCGGATCCTTGAGCAGGATGCTGATATAGGCGCAGACGTCGAATCCCATCACCTTGGGGTCGACGATCAGCCGGCTGCCGCGGATTACACCCGCTTCGTCGAGCTTGCGGATCCGCTGGTGAATGGCCGCACCCGAGATACCGCACTCACGGGCGATCTCCAGGAACGGCATGCGCGCATTCTTGATGAGGTACTTCAGAATCTTGCGGTCAATCGCGTCCAACGCGGTTTTAGCCATGGCTTGAACAGATTTAACGGTTTACAAATCGGTTTTATTTGAGGACATTGAGTTCCTTGCCGATCTTCGTAAAGGCGGCGATGCAACGATCCAGCTGTTCGAAGGTGTGGCCGGCCGACACCTGTACGCGGATGCGGGCCTGCCCCTTCGGGACGACCGGATAGTAGAATCCCGTGACGAAGATCCCCTCATCCTGCAGCCGGGCGGCGAAGTCCTGCGAGAGCTTGGCGTCGTAGAGCATCACGGCGCAGATGGCCGACTGCGTGGGTTTGATGTCGAAACCGGCGGCCATCATCCCCTTGCGGAAGTGCTCGACGTTGGCCACCAGCCGGTCGTGGAGTTCGTTGCTCTCGGCGAGCATGCGGAACATCTCGATTCCGGCGCCGACGACGGCAGGGGGCAGCGAGTTGGAGAAGAGGTAGGGACGCGAACGCTGGCGCAGCATGTCGATGATCTCCTTGCGGCCGGTCGTGAAACCGCCCACGGCGCCGCCGAAGGCCTTGCCCAGTGTACCGGTGAGGATATCGACCTGTCCGCGCAGGTTGAAGAGTTCGGTGATGCCGCGGCCGGTCTTGCCCAGGACGCCGGCCGAGTGGCACTCGTCGACCATCACCAGGGCGTCGTACTTCTCGGCCAGGGCGCAGATCTTGTCGAGCGGAGCGGCGTTGCCGTCCATCGAGAAGACGCCGTCGGTGCAGATGATACGGAAGCGCTGGGCCTGAGCCTTCTTGAGGCACTCTTCGAGTTCGGCCATGTCGGCGTTGGCGTAACGGTAGCGCACGGCCTTGCAGAGGCGTACGCCGTCGATGATCGAGGCGTGGTTCAGGGCATCGGAGATGATGGCGTCCTCCTGCGTGAAGAGGGGCTCGAAGACACCGCCGTTGGCGTCGAAGCAGGCGGCATAGAGGATCGTATCCTCGGTGCCGAAGTAGTCCGAAATGGCCTTCTCGAGCTCCTTGTGAATGTCCTGGCAGCCGCAGATGAAGCGGACCGAGGACATGCCGTAGCCGCGGGCATCCATGGCGCGCTTGGCGGCCTCGATCAGACGGGGGTTGTCCGAAAGTCCGAGGTAGTTGTTGGCGCAGAAGTTCAGGACCTTCCGACCTGCAACTTCGATCTCGGCGCGTTGGGGCGAGCAGATGACTCGTTCGTGCTTGTAGAGCCCTGCGGCCTCGATTTCGGCGAGTTCATGCTGCAGGTACTCCTTCATTTTTCCGTACATATGGCGTTAATGTTTTGATGAAAATCCGCGAATATGGTATCAAACTGTTACAAATATAGGAAACTTTTTCGGAAACAGACACGTTCGCACCCATTTTTTCGCACCTCCGATTACGAATTGTCAGCCCGAAGCCGCAAACCGGCCCGGAGAGCCTCCGCACGGCCTCCGAAACGGGGTTCCCGGCACAGCCCAGGAGCCCTGCTCCGACAGCCCGGCACGACGTCGGACCAAAATTTCTTGCCCGCGGCTCGCCGGGTTCCGAAAAAATACGTATCTTTGTTACTAAAATCAACCATTCGACTTATGAAAAAATCGTGTGTCTTGGTGAGCGGCGGAGCCGGTTACATCGGTTCGCACACCACCGTGGAACTTATCAACGCCGGATACGACGTGGTGATCGTCGACAACCTCTCGAACAGCGACATGAAGGCCGTCGAGGGCGTACGGCAGATCACGGGTGTCGATATTCCCTTCGTGAAGGTCGACTGCTGCGATCTGGAGGGTTTCCGCAAGGTCTTCGAGCAGTACGAGTTCGACTCGGTGATCCACTTCGCGGCCTCGAAAGCCGTCGGCGAATCGGTCCAGAAACCGCTGGAGTACTACCGCAACAACCTCACGTCGTTCATGAACGTCATCACACTGATGCGTGAGTTCGGGCGGCAGAACATCGTCTTCTCGTCGTCGTGCACCGTCTACGGCGAGCCCGAGAAGCAGCCCGTCACGGAGCAGACGCCCCGCAAGCCGGCCACCTCGCCCTACGGCAATACGAAGCAGATGTGCGAGGACATCCTGCGCGATTCGGTGACGGCCTACGCCGGACTGAAGGGCATCGCGCTGCGCTACTTCAACCCGATCGGCGCCCATCCGTCGGCCCTGATCGGCGAGCTGCCGCGCGGCGTGCCGCAGAACCTCGTGCCCTACATCACGCAGACGGCCGCCGGCATCCGCGAATGCCTCTCGGTCTTCGGCGACGACTATCCGACGCCCGACGGTTCGTGCATCCGCGACTACATCGACGTCGTTGACCTGGCCAAGGCTCACGTGGCCGCCATCCGCCGCATGATCGAGGACAAGAACAAGGAGACCTACGAGATCTTCAACATCGGCACGGGACGCGGCGTCTCGGTGCTGGAGCTGGTTCACAAGTTCGAGGAGGTCAACCACCTGAAGCTCAACTACAAGATTGCGCCGCGGCGTGAGGGCGACATCATCGCCATCTGGGCCGACCCGACGCTGGCCAACACCGAACTGGGTTGGAAGGCCGAACGTACGCTCGACCAGACGCTCGCCTCGGCCTGGGCCTGGGAGAAGCACCTGCGCGGCATGAAATAGCGCCGGGTGGAGCATAGGGGCCGGGAGCCGGAGCCGGCGGCACTCCGGACGGAAAAGCTGGAGCCGGCGGCGCCGCAAACGGAGAAGACGGAGCCGACGTCGCCCACTCCGCAAACAGGGAGACTGCCGGTGCGCCCATGCAAGGATTCCGCAACGAGAGGGACGGAGATCGACCGGATCACCGCCCCTTTTTTTATCCGGAAACTCGCCGTCCAACATCCTCCGCAGCAGGTTTTTGCCACAAAATTTTCTTTTTTGAAAGGATTTGCCTAAATTTGCACCCCCAAAACAGGCGGAACTGGGATGCGGCCCGCAGAGACCGTGTTGAGAACCGCCGCAGGTAACACTTAAAAACACAAACAAAATGAAAACCATTTCGGTAAAGGCCGTAAAACGTGCCGACTTCGGCAAGAAGGCCGCCAAGAGCGTACGCCGCGAGGGTCTGGTACCCTGCGTATTGTGCGGCAACGGTGAGACGGAGATGTTCTCCGTGGATCCCCGCGAGATCAAGCCCCTGATCTACACCCCGAACTCCTACATCGTCGAGTTCGATTTCGAGGGCAAGAAGGAGCTCGCCGTACTGCGTGAGGCCCAGTTCCACCCCGTCCGCGAGGAGATCCTCCACATGGATTTCTACCGCATCGCCGAGGGCAAACCCGTATCGATCGCCATTCCGGTGCGCCTGACCGGCAACGCCGAAGGTGTGAAGATCGGCGGTAAGCTCGTCCTGTCGGCCCGCAAGCTGACCGTAAGCGCCCTGGTTGAGAATCTGCCCGACGAGATCGTCGTAGACGTGACGAACCTCGGTGTAGGCAAGACGATCTTCGTCGGCGACCTGAAGTTCGAGAACCTGAAGTTCGTGACGCCCGCTACGACGGCCGTCTGCGCAGTCCGCGTAACGCGTGCTTCGCGTGGCGCCGATGCAGCCGCAGCCAAATAGTCGCTGACCCGTCATGAAATACCTCATTGTTGGGCTCGGGAATATCGGCGCCGAGTACGCCAATACCCGTCACAACATCGGTTTCAAAGTGTTGGACGCCCTTGCAGAGGCGTCCAACGCTGTTTTTACCACAGCCCGCTACGGCGATGTGGCCGAGGTCCGCTACAAGGGGCGCACGCTGCTGTTGCTGAAGCCCTCGACCTACATGAATCTCTCGGGAAAGGCCGTGCGCTACTGGCTGGATGCCGAGAAGATCGACCGTGAAAATCTGCTGGTCATCTCGGACGATATTGCCCTGCCGTTCGGCACGCTACGGCTCCGTCCGAAAGGGAGTGCCGGCGGCCACAACGGGCTGAAAAACATTGCCGAACTGCTCGGCACCGAGGAGTATGCCCGGATGCGCTTCGGCATCGGGGGCGACTTCCCGAAGGGGCACCAGGTGGACTACGTCCTGGGCGAGTGGACCGAAGAGGAACGGACGGCCATGCCCGAACGGCTGAAGGTCTTCATCGACGCCATCCGCTCGTTTGCCACGCAGGGATGCGCCATGACGATGAACTTCTTCAACAAGAAATAAGAGAGGACGGCAGCTGCGACCGCCCTGTGGATTCCGATCCGACCCCCCAAAAGAGCCCGACAGGATTTTCTTCATTGCGAGTAATTTCAAGCGAGAAAAGAGTTGCGTCACCCTGCCGCGGCTCTCTTTTTTTGCCCGGAGGGAAGATCCCGGCTGCGCAGCTACCCGACAAAAAGGACGGCACGGCAACACAACAACGCGGCGCCCTGACGGCTCAATGCCCCGGCAACCCGGCGCCCCGGCGACAAGAGCCGCACGACGGCATGGCGCCCCGACCAGCAAGTTCCCCGGCGACCCAACGCCCCGGCGCCCTGACAGCCCCCGGCAACAAGGCTCCACGGCGCCCTGACAGCCCCCGGCAACAAGGCTCCCCGTCCGCACGACGCCACTCCCCGCATTCAGCCGATAAGACCGACACCGAAGCCCGATTACAGGCCTGTTTCGGGCCGTTTCCGCCCCACGGGATAACATTGCCCCACAGACCGACGACCCGTCCTGCAGACCGGGCCAGGGGACTATTCCACTATTCCTCCTCGTCGTCGCCGTAATAGACTTCGTCCATCAGGGTGTCGAGCTCACGGCGCTCCTTCTTGGTAGGACGCCCCGTACCGCGGTCGCGGAAGACGAAGATCGTCTCACGCGGAACGTTCAGCTTGTCGAGTTCCTCCTGCGGGGTGATGTTGAGGCAGTAGGCGGGGACATTCTTGGCCGGCTGGCGGCTCGAAACCAGATCGAGTACCTTGTAGGAGTAGGTCACCTGCATCTTGCGCACGGCGATCACGTCGCCGATCTTCACCTCGCGCGAGGGTTTGGCATAGGAGCCGTTGACCGTCACCTTGTTGGTGCGGATGGCATCGGCGGCATCACTGCGGGTCTTGAAGACGCGCACGGCCCAAAGGTATTTGTCGAGACGGATATCGTCCATTGAATCTTCTGTTTTTACGGTTGCATTTGTTTTTCCTCCCGCGCTCCGGGGAGGGGTCGGCTTCGCGCCTCCCGGCGGCATCAGTCGCCGATCCGCAGCTCCTCGTTCTTCGGCCGGTCGTGCGACTGCTCGTCGTTCTGGCGGCTGACGCTGAGGATCATCCCCAGGGCGATGGTGGTGAAGAGCACCGACGAACCGCCGCGCGAGATGAGCGGCAGGGTCTGCCCCGTCTCGGGGATGAGGTTGACCGTCACCATGATGTGCAGCAGCGCCTGACAGGTGATCAGCAGGGCCAGACCCAGCACCAGCAGCCCCGGGAAGGCCGTACCGCAGCGGCGGAAGATCTCGATCGCCCGGAAGAAGATCCACAGGTAGAGCATCAGCAGCACCACGGCCAGAATGATGCCGTACTCCTCGACGAAGAAGGCATAGGCATAGTCGCTTTCGGGGTGGATCATCTCCACGCGCATGGCGCTCTGCCCGGCCCCTTCGCCCAGCAGGCCGCCGTTGTGGATGGCGATCATCGAGCGTTCGGTATCGGAGAGGTGTTCGATGGGCTTTTCGGTCTGGGACTGGGTCCAGAGGTGGATCCAGGTCGAGACACGTCCTTCGGCGGTCTCGCTGCGGCCCAGATTGAGGACCATGATGAGGACCACGCCGGCCAGCGCCCAGCCGACGAGCTTCATCAGTTCGCTGAAGCGCACGCGCCCGATGAGCATCATCACCCACGAGGCCAGAAAGACCAGCACGGCCGAAGAGGTGTGGGCCGGGAAGATCACCAGACACGACACCAGCACGGGCATCAGAATGGGCCATGTTCCCTCCTTCCAGATCTTGCGCTGCAGGGCCGACGAACGCCAGGTCCAGAACTTCCAGCTCGGGACGATGCGCAGGCGGTCGATCTTCGACTGCCGGCCGGCCAGCTGACGCGCCAGGAAGAGCACCGTAGCGACCTTCAACGCTTCGGAGGGCTGGAACTGGAAGGGTCCGAGGGGGATCCAGCGGGCGGCACCGTTGGTCGTGGCGCCGATGAAGTAGACGGCGACGGTCAGCGCCACCGAGACATAGTAGATCGGGCGCGAAAAGAGGTTGTAGACGCGGCAGTTGATCTTCTGCACGGCGATCATGATACCCAGACTGACGATGAGGATCATCAGCTGCTGACGCAGGAAATGGGCCGTCGTACGGGCCGTATGGGCGTCGTAGGCCATCTTGGCCGTCGAGGAATAGACAACCAGCACGGAGATGACCGCCAGCGCCGCAATGATGATCCACAGCACGCGGTCACCCGTAAAGAGGCGGAAGCGACTCTTCCCGGCCTCCCCGGCCCCGGCGACTGAGCCCGCAACCCCGGTGGACCCTGCGGCCGTCGACCGGGTGGAACCGCTCCGTCTCCGCATACCTCCACCGGCAGTGTCTGCGGCCCCGGTTTCCATACCGTTCAAGGCCGAAGCCCTTCCGGCAGCCTCCCGGCGGCCTCCGCGAAGGGTTGTCCGACCGTCATTCCGCAGCGGATCCTCCCCGCGCGAAACAGAGGCATCTTCGCGCTCCAGCTCGCGGGGCAAACGCCCCGGATCGCGCGCAAAGGCGCCTCCGGCCGGAGCCGTGCGTCCCGTCGCACGGTCTTCACCGCGCGGCGCGGCATCACGGGCCCATTCGGCCGCCGTACGCTCATCGTATGCGTCGCGCTCCATCGTTTAGGCGTGCTCGCGGACCCACTTCTTGAAGAGTTCGCCGCGTTGTTCGTAGTTGTGGAACAGATCGAAGCTGGCGCAGGCCGGCGAGAGCAGCACCACGTCACCCGGACGGGCCGCCCGCTTGCAGGCCGTGAGGGCCGCATCGAGCGAATCGGTCGAGATGATCTCGGGGATGACGCCGGTGAACTCACGCACCAGTTTGGCGTTGTCCAATCCCATGCAGACCAGCGTATGGACCTTCTCGCGGGCGAACTTCTTGAGAGGTTCGTAGTCGTTGCCCTTGTCCGTCCCGCCGGCGATCCACACCACGGGACGCGTCATGCTCTCCAAGGCGTAGAAGACCGAGTCGACGTTCGTCGCCTTCGAGTCGTTGATCCACAGCACGCCATCCTTTTCGAGCACGGGTTCGAGCCGGTGCTCGACCGGTGCGAAGTCGTAGAGCGAGCGGCGGATCTTCGTCGGCGCAACCCCGGCGGCCAGTGCCGCCAGCGAAGCGGCCATGGCGTTGTAGGCGTTATGCAGCCCCTTGATCTGCAGCTTTGCGGTGTCGATCTCCACGGCGTGCCGACCGACTGCGGCCGTGAACTTGCCGTCGCACAGGAAAGCGTCGCCCGCCCCGCTGGCCACGGCGCTGTGGGCCATGAAGGGGAGCTGGCGCATCCGCAGGTCGTACTTCGGCAGTTGCTCGCGGATCACCTCGTCGTCGCCCGAATAGATGAACCAGTCGCGCGAGGTCATGTTCTGCGTAATGCGCATCTTGGCGTCGATGTATTTCTGGAAGCAGTGGTCGTAGCGGTCCAGATGGTCGGGCGTGATGTTCATCAGCACGCCGATGTGGGCACGGAACTTGTACATGCCGTCCAGCTGGAACGAACTCAGCTCCAGCACATACCAGTCGTAGTTGCCCGTGGCGACCGAATAGGCGAAACTCTCGCCGATGTTGCCTCCCAGGGCGACGTTGTAGCCCGCGTCGCGCAGGATCTTGTAGATAATCGACGTGGTGGTGGTCTTGCCGTTCGAGCCGGTGATGCAGATGCACTTGGCGCGGCCCATGTAGCGGCCGGCGAACTCCATCTCGGAGATTAGCGGGATGCCCGCCTCGCGGATCTTGCGCACGATGGGAGCCGAATCGGGAATCCCCGGCGACTTGACGACCTCCGTGGCGGCGAGGATGCGCTCTTCGGTATGTCCGCCCTCCTCGTAGGGGACCTGCCACTCGTCGAGTTTGGCCCGGAAACGGTCGGCAATCTTTCCGGCATCGGAGAGGAAGACTCCGAAGCCCTTCTTGCGGGCGAGGATCGCGGAGCCGTAGCCGCTGATGCCTCCGCCCAGTACGACAATGTTTTTCATGATATCGGGATTATCGAATCTTCAACGTAACCAGCGTAATGGCTGCCAGCAGCAGCGAGATGATCCAGAAGCGGGTGACGATCTTCGTCTCGAAGATGCCTTTTTTCTGGTAGTGGTGGTGGATCGGGGACATGAGCAGCAGGCGATGTCCCTCGCCGTACTTGTGCTTGGTGTACTTGAACCAGCTGACCTGCAGCATCACCGAGAGGCTCTCGACCAGGAAGACACCGCACAGAATCGGCAGCAGCAGCTCCTTGCGGATGCAGAGGGCGAAGACGGCTATCACGCCGCCGATCGTCAGCGAGCCCGTATCGCCCATGAAGATCTGCGCCGGGAAGGAGTTGTACCAGAGGAAGCCGACCAGCGCTCCGACGAGTGCCGCGGCATAGACCACCAGCTCGCCGCTGTCCGGGATGTACATGATATTGAGGTAGTCGGCGTAGACGATGTGGCCCGAGAGATAGGCCAACGCCCCGAGCACCGCCACGATCGGGACCGAGACGCCCGTCACCAGTCCGTCGAGACCGTCCGTAAGGTTGGCGCCGTTCGAGACGGCCGTGACGACAAGGATCGCCACCACCACGTAGAGCAGCCAGGTGGCCGTTTCGTTGCCTCCGGTGAGCCAGCCGTAGTCGAACTCGTTGTTCTTGACAAAGGGGATGGTCGTCTGGGTGGTTTTGAGGCTCTCGGAGCTCAGCACGACGTTGCGCTGGACGCTCTCGATGACCGAACCGTCGGGATTCATGTAGACCGTCTGCACGGGCTGCGTCACCTTGTCGCGGACGACGATCTGGGGCGAGAGCCACATGGTCGTTCCGACGATGATTCCCAGCCCGACCTGTCCGACGATTTTGAAACGCCCCTTGAGCCCCTCCTTGCGGTGGCGGAAGACCTTGATGTAATCGTCCAGACCGCCGATGAGCCCCAGCCAGACGGTCGAGACGAGCAGCAGCTGCACGTAGACGTTGTCGAGTTTGCCGAAGAGCAGCATCGGCACCAGAATGGCCACAAGGATGATCACGCCGCCCATGGTCGGGGTTCCCTTCTTCTGGAGCTGGCCCTGGAGTCCGAGGTCGCGGATATCCTCGCCGATCTGGCGCCGGCGGAGGAAGTCGATGATCCGCCGGCCGAAGATGATGACGATCAGCAGCGAGAGGATGATGGCCGCCGCCGCACGGAACGAAATGTACTGGAACATGCCCGAACCGGGCAGGTCGTAGGCTTCGTCCAGGTATTTGAAAAGATGGTAAAGCATGATGTCTATCGAGTCAGTATGTTCTGTAAATCAAAGTGTTTCAGCATTTCGCAGCGGCGGGTCCGTCGGCCGGAGACAAGAGTCCGAAGGCGCGGCGCACCTCCTCACGGTCGTCAAAGTGGTGCTTCACGTCGCCGATGATCTGGTAGGTTTCGTGGCCCTTGCCGGCGATGAGGATCAGATCGCCCGGACGGCTCATCAGCACCGCCGTGCGGATGGCCTCGGCGCGGTCCGTGATGCGCACGTAGCGCGTGCCGGGCTGCAGGCCGGCCACCATCTCGTCGAGAATCGCCTCGGGCGACTCGTGGCGCGGGTTGTCCGACGTAAAGATGGCCGTCGTGGCGTAGCGGACGGCGATCTGCGCCATCTCGGGACGTTTCGTGCGGTCGCGGTCGCCGCCACAGCCGCATACGACCAGCAGCTGCTGCGAGGGCTGGCGCAGCTCCTCGATCGTCCGCAGCACGTTTTCGAGTGCATCGGGCGTGTGGGCGTAGTCGACCACGGCCACCGTGCCGTTGGCGGCGCGGACGATCTCGAAGCGCCCGCTCACGGGGTGGAGCGTCGACAGGACGCGCAGCACCTCCGCACGGTCAAGTCCCAGCAGCACGGCGGCGCCGTAGACGGCCAGCAGGTTGTAGGCGTTGAACCGCCCGAGGAGCCCCGTCCAGAGCTCCTGTCCGTCGATGCGCAGCAGCATGCCGTCGACGTGCATCTCGAGGATCTTGCAGCGGAAATCGGCCATCTCGCGCAGCGAATAGGTGCTCACGGCGGCCGCCGTGTTCTGTACCATGACGCGGCCGTTGCGGTCGTCGACGTTCGTCAGGGCGAAGGCCCCGGCCGGCAGGTGGTCGAAGAAGAGCTTCTTGGCCCGGATATACTCGGCGAAGGTCTTGTGGTAGTCCAGATGGTCGTGGGTGATGTTCGAGAAGATCCCGCCGGCGAAGTCGAGACCGCGGATGCGCTCCTGGACGATGGCGTGCGACGAGCACTCCATGAAGCAGTACTCGCAGCCGGCGTCGACCATCTCACGCATCATGGCGTTCAGGCGAATGGGATCGGGCGTCGTGTGCGTGGCCTCGATCTCGCGTCCGTCGATGCGGTAGACGACCGTCGAGATCAGTCCGGCACGGTAGCCCAGACCGCGCACCAGGTCGTAGAGCAGCGTGACGGTCGTGGTCTTGCCGTTGGTTCCCGTGATGCCCACCAGCCGCAGTTCGCGGCTCGGGAAGTCGTAGAAGGCCGCGGCCAGATCGGCCATCGCCCCCGACGAATCCCCCACCACGACATAGACGACGCCGGCAGCCGGCTCCTCGGGGCACCGCTCGCAGACCACCGCCGCAGCTCCCCGTTCGACGGCCATCGGGATATAGTCGTGGCCGTCGCTCTGCGTGCCCCGGATGGCGAAGAAGCAGTCGCCGGGGTTCACGTGCCGCGAGTCGTAGGTCAGCCCCCCGACCGCGGTTTCGGGATCGCCCGTCACCGCCACGACGGGCGTATGACGTATCAGTTCCGAAATTTTCTTCATCTCTCTATTTCAACGTTATGGTTACCGCCGCCCCCGGAGTGATGCGGGATCCGGCGGGAATCGTTTGCTGTATGACGGCCCCCTGGCCCGAGAAGCGGACCCGCAGGCCGCGGCTTTCGAGCAGGAAGAGGGCATCCTTCAGCCCCATGCCCCTCACGTCGGGCATCACGCCGGGCGTCTCGTCGATCGCCGTGACCACCACCCGCGAGAGGCTGTCGACGCGCGTACGGCCCCATCCCCGACGCGCCTCACACTCGGTGCGGGGCGAGAACTTGCCGGCCACACGGCGGATCTGGGCGATGTCGCCCCCCTTGATGCGGTCGGGATAGCGGCGCGGACCGTCCGCCTCGACCCTTCCGTACCAGTCGTTGCCGCGGTTGTAGATGTAGTCGACCATGCGTTTGACGACGGGACCCGCCAACGGACCTCCGTAGTAGGCCTTGCCCGGCTGGGCGCGGGTCTCGATGGTCGTCAGCACCGTATAGCGCGGCGCATCGGCCGGGAAGTAGGCGATCATCGAACCCAGATAGGGGCGGCCGCCCTCCGACGGGGCGGTAATCTGGGCCGTACCGGTCTTGGCGGCGACCCTCACGCGCGTCGTGTCGCGGAAGAAGGCGCTGGCCGTACCCTCGGTGCAGACCGCCTGCAGACACTGCTGCACCTCGTGCAGGGCCGCCCGCGAGGCGATCGACGAGGCGATCGTGCGGCTTTCGAAACGCTCCTCGACCCGATCGCCGCGCCGCAGCTCGCGGATCAGCACCGGCGAGATCATCTTCCCGCCGTTGGCGATGGCGTTGTAGAAGGTGATCATCTGAATCGGCGCCAGCCGCACGCGATAGCCGTAGGCCATCTTCACCAACATCACGCCGGGATCGGGGACCTTCCAGTCGGTGGTGATCGACGGCTGACGTTCGCCGAGGCGTTCGAGGCCGACGGTCTGGCCCAGGTGCAGCGTTTCGTGGAGGTAGCGGCTGTAGTCGAACTTCTTGCCCGTGATGCCGTAGCGGTCCCAGACCGCCTCGGCGAAGTAGACGTTCGACGACGAGGCCACGGCCCGCCGGAAGTCGATTTCGTGGTCGCCGCGGTGCGAATCGCGGATGTTGCGGGCCGGACCGACGGTCACCGGATCGCCGTTGTGGGTATCGTAGACGGTCGAGGGCGACATCCGCGCATCGTCGAGCAGCGTGAGCATCGTGGCCAGCTTGAAGGTCGATCCGGGCTCCATCGAGCGGCTCAGGGCGTAGTTCTCGCGTTCGGAGTAGCCGCCGCCGGGATCGCGCCCGAGGTTGGCCAGCGCCAGGATCTCGCCCGTATGGACCTCCATGACGATCGTCGTGCCCCAGACGGCATTCTGCTGTTCGAGCTGCCGGCGCAGCGCCTTGTCGGCCACATCCTGCAGATCGAGATCCAGCGTCGTCACCACATCACAGCCGTCGACCGGATCGACATGATCGGCCCCGGCCACGCGGCCGTAGAATCCGCGGGCGATGCGCTGCCGGATGGCCTGTCCGTCGCGGCCGGCCAGCTCCGTACGGTAGGCCTCCTCGATACCGTAGTTGCCGCGGTTGCCCGTCAGACCGATCGTCCGTCGGGCCAGTTCGCCCTGGGGGTAGATGCGTTCGTCGCGTTCGACGAGCGTGTAGACCATGCCCATGTTCCAGTTCAGCAGCGGATAGCGGCGCAGCACCTCCCATTCGGCATAGTCCACCTCGCGGGGGAAGATGTTCACCGGCGTATGGTCGCGCAGCGTGTCGTAGATGCGCCGCGTGATGTACTCTTCGCCGCGCAGGCGGTCGAAGAAGCGGGCGATGCGCCCCTCGGAGCGCAGACAGGTTGTATCGCGGGGCCGCACCAGCCGATAGCGCCGGGCATGCTCCTCGCGGAACATGCGGGCATAGGCCGAGGCGGGTTTGTCCCGGAAGAAGGCGGCGAGCAGTTTGGAGAGCGAATCGGCCTGTTCGCGGAAGGTGTCGAGCGAATCCAGACCGGGCGAGGCGAAGTCGAAGGCGGCCTGATAGCGGAAGATCGACGTGGCGAGGGGTTCGCCGTCGCGCGAGAGGATGCTGCCGCGCTGCGCCTTGATCTCCTCGCGGGTGAAGATGCGGCTCGAGAGGCGATCGGCGTTGTAGGCCACCTCGCGGCTGAAGAGCTGCACCCAGACGATCCGGGTGAGCACAACGGCCCCGGCGAGGATGAAGAGCACGTACAACAACCTCACCCGCAGCAGGATATCGCTTTTGACTTTCGAACGTTCCTCCTTCATGGCCGATCAGTTTTCGATGATTTCACCCGGTGCGAGCGGGTCGTAGAGGTCGATGCCCCGGGCATGGAGCTCTTCGATGACGGCCGAGTGGGTCGTGCGCTGGAAGCGCTGCTCCTGCAGGCGAATCGAGCGTTCGCGCAGCTTCTGCACCTCGCGTTCGAGACGCGTGTAGCGCATGTCGAGGTGCAGCGACCAGAACATCACCACGATGCTCAGGAAGAACATCCCGGCGATGGTCAGCAGATAGGGGTAATAGCGCGACACCCCGCGGCGCACGAGAATCGTCCCCGAGAAGAGCTGCCACAGGGTGCTCGACCGTCGGCGGCGTTCGCGGGCTTCGCGCCGGCGTGCTTCGGCCTGCCGGGCCTCCTCCTCGGCCGCTTCGGCCTCCTCCTCGGCGCGGATCTCCTCGTCGACCTCGCCGCGCTCCATGCGGCGCACCTCGCGGCGCACGCGGCGGGCGAACTCCGCCTCCTCGTCGCGCCGGGCCTGCTCCTCGGGAGTGATGGGATCGAATTCGTGGTCCTGATACATGGTGTCAGCGTTTTACGGCCGCCCGGAGTTTCGCCGAACGGGATCGGGGATTGCGCGCCAGCTCCTCGTCCGAGGGGGTGACGGCCTTGCGGGTCAGCGCCTCGAACGGGGCGAGCGGACGCCCGTAAAAGTCCTTTTCGACCTCGCCCGTAAAGTTCCCGCTGCGCAGGAAGTTCTTCACCAGCCGGTCTTCGAGCGAATGGTAGGAGATAACCACCAGCCGTCCGCCGGGTTTGAGGACCTTCAGACTCTGTTCGAGGGCCATCTTCAGCGCCTCCATCTCGCCGTTGACCTCGATGCGCAGCGCCTGGAAGAGTTTCGTGAGGAATTTCGAGGGATCCCGGGACGGCGTACAGGGCTTCACCGCCGCAACCAGTCCGGCCGTGGTCGTCAGGGGAGCCTCCGCCCGGGCCTTCACCAGACAGTTGGCCACCTTCCACGGAGTCTCCAGCTCGCCCCAGTCGCCCAGGATGCGGGTCAGATCCCCGCTCGGATAGGTATTGACCACATCGGCGGCCGTTAACCGTCCGCGCTGGTTCATGCGCATGTCGAGCGGGGCGTCGCCGCGGAACGAGAAGCCGCGTTCAAGATCGTCGAAGTGGTGGGACGAGACCCCCAGATCGGCCAGAATACCGTCAACCGCGGTCACGCCGCGCAGCCGCAGCGCCCCGCGCAGAAAGCGGAAGTTGCTCTCCACGTAGTGGAACCGCGCGTCGTCGGGGCAGTTTTCGCGGGTATCGCGGTCCTGGTCGAAACCATAGAGCCGCCCCTGGGGTCCGAGGTCGGCCAGGATGCGGCGCGAATGGCCTCCGCCGCCGAACGTCAGGTCGGCGTAGATGCCGTCGGGACGGATACCCAGCAGGGCCACAGACTCTTCCAGCAGTACGGGTGTATGGTAGGCAGACATGATTGCGGTTGACAAAGGTCTATTTGGGGTGTAAAGTTAGTGCTTTTCTGAAAAAGAATGCCTATATTTGTTCGATTAAATTTTCGAAGACTCCATGCCTCAGATAGACATCGGCGCCGTGCTGCGGGAAAAGGCCCCGCGTGCGGCCCGCTGGATCCCCCGCCCGATAGTCGGATGGCTCCGCCGTACGATCCACGAACGGGAGATCAACCACATTCTCGCCAGCTACTGGACGCTGCCGCCGCAGGAGTTCATCCGTGCGGCCTTCCGCGAGTGGCAGGTCACCTACTCCGCGCAGGGGCTCGAACGTCTCGACCCGCGCGGGCGCTACCTCTTCGTCTCGAACCACCCGTTCGGGGGCATGGACGGCATGATGCTGGCCGACAAGCTGATCGAACGTTTCGGCGATGCCCGCGTGGTGGTCAACGACCTGTTGATGCACCTCGAACCGCTGCGGCCGCTCTGGATCCCGGTCAACAAGCACGGCGCGCAGAATGCGGCCTATGCCCGCAAGTTCGACGAGGAGTTCTTCGGCGACCTTCCGATCCTGACCTTCCCGGCGGGGCTCTGCTCGCGGACGGTCAACGGCCGGGTCACCGACCCCGAATGGAAGGTGAGCTTTCTGAAAAAGGCCTACGCCTCGCAGCGGCAGATCGTCCCGGTCTTCGTCGAGGGGCGTCTGTCGAACTTCTTCTACCGCCTCTACCACCTGCGCAAGGCGCTGGGCGTGAAGTTCAACATCGAGATGCTGTGGCTCCCCGACGAGATGTTCTCGCAGAAGGGGCGCCACTTCCGCATCGTCGTGGGCGACCCGATTCCGGTGAGCGAACTCCAGCACCTGGGCTCGCTGCGCGAACAGGCCGAAGAGGTACGCAAAAAGGCGTATTTTCTGGAAAAAAAGCTCAAAGAACCGGCAAAATCCCGCTAATTGTGGTATTTTTGCCGCGTCAAAGCAACAGAAAAGCATGGAACCCATCATCGAACCCGTCGACCGGGAGCTGCTGCTGGCTGAACTGACCCCGGCCCGCAAAGTCCGCGACACCCATCGGGCCGGCAACGAAATCTATATCTTCCCGGCTGCGGAGTGTCCGGCGCTGATGCGCGAAATCGGACGACTGCGCGAAGTGGCCTTCCGGAGCGCCGGCGGCGGCACGGGCCACGAGGTCGACATCGACGAGGAGGATCTCGCCCCCGACGGCTACTACCAGCTCATCGTCTGGGACCCGGCCGCCCGCGAGATCATCGGCGGCTACCGCTTTATCATCTGCACGACGCCCAATCCGCGCCACCTCTCCACGGAGCACTACTTCCGCTTCAGCGAGCGTTTCCGCCGCAAATACCTGCCCCGCACCATCGAACTGGGGCGTTCATTCATCCAGCCCTCCTACCAGGCGCGCGGCAACTCGAAGAGCATCTATGCGCTGGACAACCTCTGGGACGGACTGGGGGCGCTGATCGTGCTGAATCCCAAGGCGAAATACCTCTTCGGCAAGGTCACCATGTACACCACCTACAAGGCTGTGGCGCGCAATGCGCTGATCTGGTTTCTGCGCCGCTACTTCCCCGACCGCGAGGGGCTGGTCGAGGGGATTCACCCGATCCGGCTCGATCTGGACGACCCCTACTACGAGGAGCTCTTTTCGGGCGAGACCTATATGGAGAATTACCGCATTCTGATCCAGAAGGTGCGGGAGTTCAACGAGAACATTCCGCCGCTGATCAACGCCTACATGAATCTCTCCCCGACGATGCGGGTCTTCGACACGGTGTCGAATCCCGACTTCGGCGGCGTGGAGGAGACGGGCATCCTGGTGACGATCCGGGACATCTACCCCGAAAAGAGGCTTCGCTATACGCGCTGGCAGGGGTGGCGGGCCAACCTGAAGCACCGCCGCGAGGAGTTCAGCGAACAGTTGCGCCAGCATCTCGGGCGCATCACCAAAAAACGGGACGTCTGACCCGCCCGACAACCGTTTCATTCCATCTGCAGGCTTCGGAGTGTCCGGAGCCTGTTTTTTGATCCTCCACCGACTCTGTCGCCCGCTTCCGGGATCTACACTCCGCCACGACCGCACCTTCCCCGTCCGGCCATCGGCTCCGGGCAACCCGCCTCCCGGTCACCGGCCTTGTCCATCCCAGACCCCATACCCAAAAAAAATCCCTGCCCGAAGGCAGGGAACCAGGCAAACAATTGTTTAACTAAAAATAAATTAAATGAAAACTAAAAAGGACGGAGGTCCGCGACGATCCTTCTCAAGCTCACTCTCCACACAAGGGATCTTCGCTGAGCCCGTCCAGATCAAATATTATTCAATCGACAGCGATACAGGGTCTGCAGGAGTCTGATCAGGAGTCGAAGGCTCCTCCTCGGGTTTCTGATCAGGCGCCGAAGGCTCCTCCTCGGGCTTCTGGTCGGGCGCAGGCTGCTCGTCGGGCACCGGGCAATCCTTCTTCGGGGGTTCCTGCTTCTCGGGCTCCTGAGCCATTACCAGACCTCCAGCCATCAACATCATCACTGCCAACATTACCATTGTCTTTTTCATAACTCACAATTTTTAACAGGTTGGACAATCATTTTTCGGTGAACGGTGTCTCAGTTACGTTCTGTCTCCCTGAAGTTCAAGCCCGGTGCCAAAAATTCAGCAAGATTGTAACTCGCTGTTTATCAGGAACAATAAACTTCGGCGACACCCTGGGACCATTTGTCGGAGGTGTGGAAAAGCGGTCGCAGGTGTGGCATTTTTCCACAATCCGGCCGAAAGGGCCGAAAAACGAAAAGTTCCGGAGCTCGGCCCCGGAACCCTGGTCGTAAACAAGAGCGGCAAAGGTGCGCGATGTCACTCGATGCCGTACAGATGCAGTTTGTTGTAGAGCGTCTTGCGGTCGATGCCGAGCAGTTTGGCGGCCTGCGACTTGTTGCCGGCCGCCGCAGCCAGCGCCCGCCGGATCTGCTCCTCTTCGGTGGCGGGGTCGTGGAGCGAATAGCTCGGAACCGGCCCCGACGCCCCGGTAATCTCGCGCGGAAGATCTTCGGCAGTGATGTATTCGCCCGCGGCCAGCAGCGTCGCCGACATCACCGTGTTCTTCAGTTGGCGCAGGTTGCCCGGCCAGTCACAGGCCGTCAGCGCCCGCAAGGCCGACGCATCGAAACCGACAATCCGTTTGTCGAGTTCGCGGTTGGCCTGGTCGAGGAAGAAGTCGGCAAAGAGCGGAATATCCTCGCGTCGTTCGCGCAGCGAGGGGACCCGCAGCATAAAGGAGTTGATGCGGTGGTAGAGATCGGCGCGGAACGTTCCGCGCACGATGGCAGCCTCGAGATCCTCGTTCGTGGCGGCCACCAGCCGGATATCGACCGGGATTTCGCGATTCCCGCCCACGGGACGGATCCGCCGCTCCTGCAGGGCGCGCAACAGCTGGACCTGCGTCTCGTAGGTGAGGTTGCCCACCTCGTCGAGGAAGAGCGTTCCGCCGTCGGCCAGCTCGAAGGCACCCTTCTTGTCGCCCACCGCACCGGTGAACGAACCCTTGACATGACCGAAGAACTCCGAGGCGGCCAACTCCCGGGGAATGGCGCCGCAATCGACCGCCACGAAGGGTTTCCCGGCGCGTTTGCTGTTCTGATGAATGAGTTGCGCGACGTGCTCCTTTCCCGTACCGCTGGCGCCGTTGACGAGCACCGACATGTTGGTCGGGGCCACCAGCCGGATATACTCGTACAGACGTCGCGAGGCATCGCTGCGCCCCTCGATGTAGTTGAGTTTCGCACGCTTCGCATCAACGGCCGACGTGGAGCCGGAGCCGCCGCGGCGTGCGGGTTTTCCGGCCGGCTCCGCTTCGGTGGAGGGTTCCAGCGCCTCGCCGATCTTCTTGAGCAGCTCGTCGGGATTGACCGGTTTGGCCACGTAATCCCGCGCCCCGAGCTTCATGCAGCGCACGGCGTTCTGAATATCGGCATAGCTCGTCATGACGATCACCGGGGCCGTCATGCCCTGTCCGGCCATCCACTGCAGCAGGGAGATCCCATCCTCGTCCGGGAGCCGCATATCACACAGAACCAGGGAAAAGGCCTCTTCGGAGAGGCTCTTGCGCGCCGCGGCGACCGTCGATACGGCCGCCACCTCGAAACCGCGTTTCGAGAGCCACGTCCGCAGCATCAGCGCAAAGGTGATATCATCGTCAACAATCAGAATTCGTTTCATCGTATTACAAAGATAAGATTTTTTCCGCTTCTGCGACCAGAGCACGGATTTTCGCCGCCGTCTGCCGCAGTTCGCCACAGTGGATCAGGGGTTCGTCGGCGGTTTCGGCCCGGCGCAGCTCCTCGGCGATCTCCCGCGCGCGGAGCATCGTGAAGATCGGCAGCATCTTGTGCGAGAGGGCCTTCACGGCGGCGGCATCCTGCCGGTCGAGCGCCTCGGAGAGGGCCGTAAAGTTGGCCGTCGTCTGTTCGACAAAGGAGTGCAGGATGCTCCGGGCCGCCTCGCGGTCGTCGCCGGCGTAGGCCGTCAGGGCTCGGAAATCCGCCCCGGCAGCCGGTTGCTCCGTCCCGTCGGCAATCGCTGCGGCGGCGGTTGGCGTCGTCGTCCCGTCCGGCAAGACACCGCCATGCCGCTCCGAACCGGCAGTCGGACCGGCCGCCGAAGCCGCCGGAACCGCCGCCCGGATCGCCTCGACGAGCTCCTGCGAGGTGAAGGGCTTGCGCAGACACCCGGCAAAGCCCCGCTGCGTGAGGTCGGCCGCATCCAGTTCGCCACGCGCCGAGACGGCCACCACGGGCAGTTCGGGATCGACCCCGTGTACGGTCTTCAGCACGGTGAATCCGTCGGCCGACGGCATCTGTATGTCGGTCATCACCAGGTCGAAATGGCCCTCGGCGACGAGTTTGCCCACATATTCGGGGAACTGGCAGCTTTCGGCCGTCATCCCGGCCCGGCGGCACATCGCCGCCGTCATCTCCAGCTGCAGCGGGTCGTCATCGACCAGCAGCACGCGCCATTCGCCCCCTTCGGCCGACACCGCGGCCGGACACGCCGCGGGCCGATCCGCCTCCGCGCCGGCGGCAGCATCCCTCACCGTCTCACAGCCCCCGCCCGCCAGTCCCGTTTCGCGGACGGGCAACGTCACGATGAAGCGGCTTCCTTCGCCGGGCCGGCTTTCGAGCGAGATCCGCCCGCCGAGCAGCTTCACGAGCCGGTCGACGATCGAAAGGCCCAGTCCGAAGCCGTCAACCCCGCGGGCCGAACTCAGCCGGACGAATTCACCGAAGATCCGTTCGCGCTCCTCGCGGCCGATGCCGCGGCCCGTGTCGCGCACCGAGAAGATCAGCTCGCCGCGGACGACGTCGACCCGCAGTTTCACCCATCCCCGGTCGGTGAATTTCAAGGCATTGGACAACAGGTTGTCGGCAATCTGCCGGATATGGAAGGCATCCCCCTCCACCGTGCGGGCGGCCCCCTCACCGGTTTCGAAGCGCAGGTCGAGCCCCCGGGCCGCGGCCGAAGCGGCGAATCCCGCCCGGATGGCCTCGAAGAGCTGTGCCGGACAGAACGCCACGCGATTGACCTCGATCTTGTTGATATCCAGCCGGTAGAAATCCAGCAGGCTGTTGACCAGCGCCAGGAGGTGTTCCGACGAGTCCTTCATGTTGTGCAGATAGAGCTCCTGGCGCTTGTCGTCGGTCAGTCGCGACAGGAGGTCGATATAACCCATCACCGACCCCAGCGGAGCCTTGATGTCGTGCGTGATGGCCAGCATCAGCTGTTCGCGGGCAGCCAGCAGCGACTCCTTCTCGCGGTTGGCGCGTTCGAGTTCGCGGCGGTAGCGGTTCCCGCGGTTGACGTCGCGCCAGAGGATCCCCACGAAGAAGAGCATCAGCAGGATCGAACCGCCGGTCACCCCGCCCAGGATGTGCGACGCGCGGCGCCGGATCCCCTCCGAACGACGGATGCGCCGCATCAGCAACGCCGTATCCTCGGCCTCGAAGTCGAGGATCAGGCTGTAGATCTTCATGTTCACCAGATCGTTGCTGTAGCTGAGGCGCAGCCCCTCCTGCCAGGCGCGGTCGTAGATCAGCAGGCGGTTGCTCGTGACGCTGTCCTGCAGGGCCTGGAGCACCAGTTCGATGGTATCCCGGACCACCCCCACGGGCAGCATCGGCCTGCCGGCCCCGCGGCGCGGGACCATCTCTCCCGAATCCGCCGGCGCACCGAACAGCCCGGAGACCTGCTGCAGCCGTCGCAAGGGGGTCGTATCGGCCACGATACTCGTCTGCGGGCCGATCAGTTCGCGGATGTTCTTGTCGAGCAGTCCGGCCGTGGATCCGGCACGGATCGTCTGCCGCAGACGCATCGTACGGCGTTCCTTGTCCCCGAGCAGCCGCGTGATGCTGTCCAGCCGCAGCCGCTGCAGGGTATCCTCACGCCCGGTCAGCGCACGCAGCGAGTCGATGCAGCCCTGCACGGTGCGCAGTTCGCTGCGGTAGCGGTTCTCGTAGGAGAGGTAGCCGGCAATCATCAGCTGGCCGTAACTCTCGGCCTGATAGAGGTGGTAGAGCGTGCGGTTGACGGCCGTACGCTTGGTATGGAGGAGAGCATAATCCCGATCGGGCGCCGAGAAACGCACCACCGCCCGGTAGACATAGGCGACGGCGAGGATACTGACGGCCACCAGCAGCACGTAGCCCGCCACGATCTTGGTTTTGACGAATTTCGACTCCTTCACGGCACCAAAGATAGGGAAAGTTCCGCCAACGGACAACTTCCCGGCCGGGGCAAGGCCCGTTTTCCACCGCTCACCGCATGGGGAAAGTCCCCGCGGCATATCGAAAAACGATAAAAAATCTTTTGACCTTTCCGATTTGTCCGTATATTTGCAGGGATAACGATCCGAAAACAGCCACGCAAATCAACATGAAGGATTTACTCACGGTCGAGCACGTCTCGAAACGCTACGCCGAACATACGGCCCTCGACGACGTCTCGCTCTCGATCCCCGAAGGATCGGTCTACGGACTGCTCGGCCCCAACGGCGCCGGCAAAACGACCCTCATCCGCATCATCAACCGCATTACGGCTCCCGACAGCGGCCGCGTCCTCTTCGACGGCCGCGAAATCGCTCCCGAGGATGTCCGCCGCATCGGCTACCTGCCCGAGGAGCGCGGTCTCTACAAGAAGATGAAGGTGGGCGAACAGGCCCTCTTCTTCGCCCGGCTGAAGGGGTTGTCGCGCCGCGAGGCGACGGCGCGCCTGCGGGAGTGGTTCGAGCGGTTCGGCATCGAGGCGTGGTGGGACAAGCGCGTCGAGGAGCTCTCGAAGGGGATGGCCCAGAAGGTGCAGTTCATCGTCACGGTGCTCCACCGGCCGCGGCTGCTGATCTTCGACGAACCCTTCTCGGGCTTCGACCCGATCAACGCCAACCTGCTCAAGGAGCAGATCCTCCGCCTGCGCGACGAGGGGGCCACGGTGATCTTCTCGACCCACAACATGTCGTCCGTGGAGGAGATCTGCGACCACATCACGCTGATCAACCGTTCGAAGAACATCCTCTCGGGACGCGTCGACGAGATCCGCCGCCGCCACGGTTCGAACCTCTTCGAAGTGGCCTTCCGCGGTGACGAGGCGGCGCTGCGCCGCGCCGTCGAGGGGCGTTGCGAGATCCTCGACGGCGCCGAAGGGGAGGAGTCCCTCTACCGGACGCTGAAGCTCCATGTGGCCGGCGACGACGAGGTGCGCGGCGTCATTGCGGCCGTGAACGAGGCGGTCGACCTGCGCTCGTTCCGCGAACTGATCCCCTCGATGAACGACATCTTCATCCGCGCCGTCAACGGCACCCTCTGATCCGAACGATCCACCCAAAAATACGAAACACACCATGGCCCGATCCAACATACTGCTGATCATCCAGCGCGAATTCAACGAACGCGTCCGCAAAAAGACCTTCATCCTCTCGACGCTCATCACCCCGATCCTGATGATTGCGCTGATGGCCGCCCCGGCCCTCATCATGAAGTACTCGCGCGGGGAACAGAAGCACATCGCCGTCATCGACGACAGCGGCGTGGTGGCCCCGCACCTCGAAAGCAGCAACGGGATCCGCTTCGAGCCGACCGACCTGCCCCCCGAAGCGGCCCGCCGGGAGCTGACCGACCTCTTCGGCGTGCTGTGCATCGGTCGGGACATCCTCACCAACCCGAACGACGTGCAGCTCTACGCCAACGCCTCGACATCGCTTTCGCTCGAAACCGACATCACCGACCAGATCGCCAAGATCCTCGAGACCGAAAAGCTCAAGGCCTACGACATCAAGGATCTCGACCGGATCCTCGCGGAGGTGAAGACCACGGTCACGATGAAAACCTTCCGCAACGACAAGTCGCAGGAGGAGGATACACAGGCGCAGTCGTCGGTCGCCGCCACGGCCATCGGCTACGTGTTGGGATTCATCCTCTACATCTTCCTGCTGACCTACGGCTCGATGGTCATGCAGTCGGTCATCGAGGAGAAGAACAGCCGCGTGCTGGAGGTGATGGTCTCGTCGGTAAGGCCCTTCGACCTGATGATGGGCAAGATTCTCGGCGTGGCGGCCGTCGCCGTGGTGCAGATCCTGCTGTGGGGGCTTCTCGTGACGGTGGTCGGAGGGGTCGTGATGCCCCGACTGCTGCCCGCCGATGCGCTGGCCGGAGTGCAGGCCATGCAGCAGGGGATGCCCGACGCCGCCTCGATGAGCGGTCTGGATCCCGAGATGATGCAGGCGCTGGCCACGATGACCGATCTGGGCTACATGCTCAAGATCTTCGGCTGTCTGCTGCTGTTCGTCGTGGGGGGCTACCTGCTCTACTCGGCGATGTTCGCCGCCGTGGGGTCGGCCGTCGACAACATCCAGGACGCCTCGCAGCTGCAGATGCCCATCACGCTGCCGATCATCCTCGCCCTGCTGGCCATGCTGGCCGTCATCGAGGACCCCAATTCGCAGCTCTCGTTCTGGTTCTCGATCATCCCCTTCACGTCGCCCGTCGTGATGATGGCGCGCATCCCCTACGACATCCCCTGGTGGGAGATCGGCCTCTCGCTGGCGGTGCTCTACGCCTCGTTCGTGGGGATGGTCTGGCTGGCGGCCAAGATCTACCGCGTGGGCATCTTCATGTACGGCAAGAAACCGACCCTGAAGGAGCTCGCCAAGTGGGTGCGGTACAAATACTGACCCGCCGGAAAAGGCCCTCCGGCGACGAAAACCCCGCCGCGCCGCCCGAAAACGAAGGCTTTCTTCAGGAAAACCCCTTTTTTTCTGTTATCCGAATAACAGTTTTCCTGAAAATTTTTTCTATTTTTGTCGCGGATTCGGAAGGCGGTTGCCGCCGGCCGGATCACGAAAAGAGTAAGATTTCTACAAAATACTTAAAATCAAGGAGCTATGAACTCGATTGACACGTACGATTTCAAAGGCAAACGCGCGATCATCCGCGTGGATTTCAATGTGCCCCTCAACGAGAAGGGCGAGGTAACCGACGACACGCGTATCCGTGCCGCCATGCCGACGATCAAGAAGGTCCTGGCCGAGGGCGGTTCGGTGATCCTCATGTCGCACATGGGTCGCCCGAAGAAGAACCCCGATCCGAAATATTCGCTCGAGCAGATCATCCCCGCCATCGAGAAGAACCTGGGCGTAAAGGTTCAGTTCGCCGGCGACTGCATGGGTGAGAAGGCCGCCGAGATGGCCAGGAACCTCAAGCCGGGCGAAGTGATGCTGCTAGAAAACCTGCGCTTCTACGCCGAGGAGGAGGGCAAACCCCGCGGTCTGGCCGAGGACGCCACCAAGGAGGAAAAGGATGCCGCCAAGAAGGCCCTGAAGGAGGGTCCGCAGAAGGAGTTCGTCAAGAAGCTGGCCTCGTATGCCGACTGCTACATCAACGACGCCTTCGGTACGGCACACCGCAAGCACGCGTCGACCTACCTGATCGCCAAGTACTTCCCCAACGACAAGATGTTCGGCTACCTGATGGAGAAGGAGGTCAAGGCCATCTCGTCGCTCATGGAGGCTCCGCAGCACCCGTTCTGCGCCATCATCGGCGGTTCGAAGGTTTCGACCAAGATCGGCGTCATCAAGTCGCTGATCGAGAAGGTTGACTCGATCGTCATCGGCGGCGGCATGACCTACACGTTCGCCGCAGCCCAGGGCGGTAAGGTCGGCAACTCGATCTGCGAGCCCGACATGTTCCCCGTAGCGCTGGAGATCCTCGAGCTGGCCAAGAAGAAGGGCGTACAGCTCGTCATGTCGCCCGATGCGCTGATCGCCGACGCCTTCTCGGCCGACGCCAACACCTCGACGGCTCCGGCCGACAACATCCCCGACGGCTGGGAGGGTGTCGACATTGCCGACGAAGGCAAGAAGATCTTCCGCGAGCACATCCTGGGCTGCAAGACCATCCTGTGGAACGGCCCGGTAGGCGTCTTCGAGATCGACAAGTTCGCCACGGGTTCGAAGGAGGTGGCTCTGGCCATCGCCGAGGCTACGAAGAAGGGCGCCTACTCGCTCATCGGCGGCGGTGATTCGGTAGCCTGCATCAACAAGTTCGGTCTGGCCGACCAGGTATCCTACATCTCGACCGGCGGCGGCGCCCTGCTCGAGTACATCGAGTTCGGCACGCTGCCCGGCGTAGAGGCCATCCGCGAATAGAACGGAGCGACAAATACGCAATTCCGAAGCGGAGATTTCCGGAACTCCGGAAGTCTCCGTTTCTCATCGAAAACCCGAACACAACGATATGAAACGTATCATTCTTTTAGCAGCAACCGTCGCCTGTATGGCAGCCTGTCAAAACAATAACAGCAACAAGGTTCCGGCCATCGACCTCAACAACTTCGACCTGTCGATAGCCCCGAACGCCGACTTCTACCAGTATGCCACGGGCGGCTGGCAGAAGAACAACCCGCTCAAACCCGAATTCTCGCGCTACGGATCGTTCGACGTCCTGCGCGAGAACAACGAAAAACGCATCAACGAGCTCTTCCAGGCCATGGCCAAGACCGAGGCCGTGAAGGGGAGTGTCGAGCAGAAGATCTCGGACCTCTACAAGATGGGGCTCGACTCCGTGCGTCTGAACGCCGAAGGGGCCGCACCGCTGGAGGCCGACCTGCAGATGGTCGAGGGTCTGACCGACCGCGCCCAGCTTCCCGACCTGCTGGCCCGGATCCACATGGCACTGGGCAATCCCTTCTTCGGCATCGGCGTGATGGCCGACCTGATGGACAGCAACGTCAATACGCTCTACGTCGGCCAGTCGGGCATCTCGATGGGCGACCGCGACTACTACGTGGCCCCGGAGAACGCCAAGATCAAGGAGGCCTACAAGGCCTATCTGGTCAAACTCTTCACGCTGTGCGGCTATGAGGCCGAGGCAGCCGCCACGGCCGCAGCCGATGCGCTGGAGATCGAGGATTCGCTGGCCGAAGTCTTCTTCTCGAACGTCGAGCAGCGCGACATCCCGGCGCAGTACAACCCGATGACGCGCGAGGAGTTCGCCCGGACATACGACGCGCTGGACTGGGACGTCTACTTCAAGGGCATGGGTCTGGAGCAGGTCGACCGGCTGATCGTGGAGCAGAAGCGCGTCATGGCGCGCGTCAACGAGATGCTCAAGACGCTTCCGCTCGAAAAGATCCGCCACTACCTGGCCGCGCAGATCATCAACGGCGGCGCCTCGTCGCTGAGCGACGACTTCCAGACCGCCTCGTTCGAGTTCTACGGCCGCACGATGTCGGGCCAGCAGGAGCAGAAACCCCGCTGGAAACGCGCCATGTCGGTGCCCAACGGACTGCTGGGCGAGGCCGTGGGCGAGATGTACGTGGCCAAGTACTTCCCCGAGAAGGACAAGCAGCGCATGACGCAGCTGGTGAAGAACCTGCAGACGTCGCTCTCGCAGCACATCGCCGCCCTGGACTGGATGTCGGACGCCACGAAGGCCAAGGCGCAGGAGAAACTGGCCGCCTTCACCGTGAAGATCGGTTACCCGGACAAGTGGAAGGACTACTCGACGCTCGAGATCGACCCCGCGAAGAGCTACTACGAGAACCTGCGTGACGCCAGCATCTGGGCCACGAAGGACAACCTCTCGAAATACGGCAAGCCGGTGGATCGCGCCGAGTGGGGCATGACGCCGCAGACCGTAAACGCCTACTACAACCCTACGACCAACGAGATCTGCTTCCCGGCCGCCATTCTGCAGCCGCCGTTCTACAACCCGGATGCCGACGATGCCGTCAACTACGGAGCCATCGGCGTGGTGATCGGCCACGAGATGACCCACGGATTCGACGATCAGGGCCGTCAGTTCGACAAGGACGGCAACATGAACAACTGGTGGAGCGAGGAGGATTCCGAAGCCTTCAAGGCCAAGACGGAGGTGCTGGTCAAGCAGTTCGATGCCATCGAGGTGCTTCCGGCCAAGGACGGACAGCCGGCGCTGCATGCCAACGGAGCCCTCTGCCTGGGAGAGAACATCGCCGATCAGGGGGGTCTGCGCGTGGCCTGGACGGCCTACCAGAACTCGCTCGAGGGCAAGGGACATCCGGCCCCGATCGACGGCTTCACCGATGCCCAGCGCTTCTACCTGGCCTACGCCACGCTCTGGGCCCAGAACATCCGCGATGAGGAGATCGCGCGTCTGACCAAACTCGACGTACACTCGCTGGGCAAGTGGCGTGTCGATGCCACGCTGCGCAATATCCAGGACTTCTACGACGCCTTCAACATCACCGACGGGGCGATGTTCCTGCCCGAGGAGGAGCGCGTGATCATCTGGTAACTCCGGAGGCGGTGTGGGGGCTCCCCAAACCAACCCGAATGAAAAAACCGTCCGACTTTCATCGGACGGTTTTTTTGTGGGTTTTCGGACCGTTGAACTACCGCGCCGGAGGGTGGAGTGCGGAATGAGGGTCCGGTTCAAGAAAACACGCCGTTTCCGAGCCATTTCACGCGCCGGACTACCGCGCCGGAAGGTGGAGTGCGGAATGAGGGTCCGGTTCAAGAAAATACGCCACCACAAAGCCTTTTGAGCCTTGAAATACCGCACGGTAGAGACAAAGCGTAAAAAGTCCGCGGTTCAATAAAAGGTGCCCTTGGGAGCGAAAATGGCGTATCCGAAGTTGAAGGTCAAATACATGTTCTTCCAGCTCTTCAGATCGTATTTCGTCAGCGAGAGACTGACGGGCCCGATCGGCGAATGGTAGACCAGCGACGCCTCGGCAATGTAGTGCCAGCGTTCGTCGGGAACGCCCAACGGATTGAAGTCGCGCTTGCGGCGGAACATCGTGTAGAAACCCGTGCGGAAGAAGAAGTCGGGCATCAGATCGAAGGTGGGCATGACGCCCCCGGCCACGAAACGGTCCGAACGGAAGTCGGGCATGAAGATCATCCGCGCATGGGAGACCGGTGCATACTCGGGCATGGCCATCAGCGTGGCGCTCTGGGTCGAGAAGTCGGGCTGGTTGGTGTAGACGGCATCGACGTTGACCCCGAAGGAGAACCAGCCGCTCTGGGGCATGTCGAAGAACTTGTTCCAGGTGAAACGCCCGCCGAACCACTGCCTCCGCTCACGCGACATGAAGACCTCGGCATCCCAGGGTTTGAACTTGTCGCGACCGTTGACGTAGATGGCCGAGAGGTAGAGCTCCGACCCGCGGCGCGGATAGAGGAACTTGTCGAGCGTATTGCGGGCCAGCCCGGCGCGCAGACCGTAGAAGACGAAACGCGACAGATCGGTGTCGTCGGCAAAGAGATCCTCCGCATCGTAGCGGTAGTTGACGTGTCCGCCGTTGAAGCGCAGGGTAAAGACGCTGCGGTGGGTGAGCGGCATTCCGACCCCCACGGAGAAGAAGCTCTCGCTGCTCTTGACCTGTTCGGCATTGTTGATGCGCGAGACATTGCCGAAGTAACCATGGCGGAAGTTGCTTACCGAGAAGTTGTAGGCGTAGTCGATGAAGAGCGGTTCGATGGCGTAGAAATCGGTCCGGCCGCCAAGCGAACCCCACGTGTAGAGGGGTCCGAGGTAGAGTTCGGCCCCCAACTGCTGCGAGACACGCCCGATCCAGCGGTAACTCATGCCGATGTAGGCCTGGTTGAAGGCCGTCGAGGAGACGTTTCCGCCGATGGTGATCTTGAAGCTGGGTCGTGTGTGGAGCCGTGTGGCAAAGGAGTAGCGCCCCGAGAGCGAATCATAGGCGACCGTGGGGAAATCCATCGTAAGGTTTCCGTCGGCCAGAATCTCGAAGAGGTTGTCGCGCAACTCGGAGAAACCCATGGGACGCTGCACGCCGGGCGTACGACGGTCCATGTGGAGGAAATCACGGATGTATTCGCGCTGATCATGCTGCAAGCCTTCGATGCGGTAGTTGTCGAAGACCAGTTCGGGCGACCGTTTGCGGAAGGCCTCGCGGCGTTGGGCATACCAGCTCGAATCGCGGCGTTCGGCAACCTTTTCGAGCAGTTGCGGCATGGCGGCCATGGCATCCAGGTAGCCGAGGTCCATGATCATCTCGGCCTGGTCAAAATCAAGCATCGAAACCTCCACGGCACGCCGAATCGTGACGCTCCGCTCCTCGGGCAGCGTATAGTCGGTCTCCTGCATGGCGAGCATGAAGGCCTGATCGAGGATGCTGTTCTCCGCGCTGGGCGGGGTATTTCCGCCGGTGCAGATCGACCCAATGATCAGATCGGGATGAAACTCCTCGTCGAGGGGCCGCCAGGGGAAGTTGTCGTAGATACCGCCGTCGTAGAGCAGCATCGAATCAATCTCCATGGGCTTGAAGACCAGCGGAATGGACATCGACGAACGGACGGCCCCTCCCAGATCGCCGCTGCGCATGACCACCGGCCGGCGGTGGTTCATGTCGCTGGCCACGCAGCGGAACGGCACCATCAGGCGGTCGAAATCGCCTCCCGAAGCGGCCGTGGCCGGGGCAAAGAGATCGATCAGCGCCAGGTCGATCTGTGTCGAGGAGATGAGACTGGTCGGGAACTGGAGCCGTTCGCCGGCCGGATTGCCGAGATTCACGCGCACGTTCAGAAAAAACGAAGGGTTGCTGCCCAACTGCCGGTAATAACTCATGTAGCGGTTGGGATCGATGCGTCCCGAGACCCACTCCTTGACCACGCCCGAACTGACGATGGCCCTCATCTCGGCAGGGGCGTACCCGGCAGCGTACATGGCGGCGATGATCGACCCCATGGAGGTCCCGGCCACGTAGTCGATCGGGATGCCGTTCTGCTCGAGGGCCTCCAGTACGCCGATGTGGTAAAGGCCCTTGGCACCGCCTCCGCTCATCACCACTCCGACGCCGCCCCGGGCCTCGGCACGAAGCCCCAGGAGCAGCAGCAACGCCACAAATGAGCCTATTTTACGCAACATATCTCAATTTTTTTATAACTTTGCACGTTACAAGGATGTCCTTCAAAAGTAGACAAAAAAGAAACACACGCAAAATATGATCGAGAAAATCAATGAACTTCTGCGACAAGTCGAGGAGTTCAAACCCAAGGCAGCCGGCGAACTCGAGGAGTTCCGCATCCGGATTCTGGGCAAAAAGGGCGAACTGAACGCCCTGATGGAGGAGTTCAAGACGGTGGCTCCGGAGTTCAAGCGCGAACTGGGCCAGCAGCTCAACCGCCTGAAGAGTGCCGCCACGGAGCGCATCGCCTCGCTGCGCGCGGAGCTGCAGCATGCCGCCGAGGAGCAGACCGCTTCGTCGGGTGACCTGACGCGCCCGGGCTCGGCCGAACACCTCGGCTCGCGCCACCCGATCACGCTCGTGCGCAACCAGATCGTCGAGGTCTTTTCGAGACTGGGCTATACCGTGGCCGACGGCCCCGAGATCGAGGACGACTGGCACGTCTTCTCGGCCCTGAACTTCCCGCCCGAACATCCGGCACGCGACATGCAGGACACCTTCTTCATCGAGAAGAATCCCGACATTCTGCTGCGCACGCACACCTCGTCGATCCAGGTGCGCACGATGGAGCACCAGCGGCCGCCGATCCGGGTCATCTGCCCGGGCCGCGTCTTCCGCAACGAGGCCATCTCCTACCGCGCCCACTGCATCTTCCACCAGATCGAGGGTCTCTACATCGACGAGGGGGTTTCGTTTGCCGACATGAAGCAGTCGCTGCTCTACTTTGCCAAGGAGATCTTCGGCGAGCAGACGGCCATCCGCATGCGTCCGTCGTACTTCCCCTTCACGGAGCCCTCGGCCGAGGTCGACGTCTCGTGCAACCTCTGCGGAGGCAAGGGCTGCGCCGTCTGCAAGGGGACGGGCTGGCTCGAGATCATGGGGTGCGGCATGGTCGACCCGAACGTTCTGAAAGCCAATGATATCGATCCCGAGAAGTATTCGGGATTCGCCTTCGGCATGGGTGTTGAGCGCATCGCCATGCTCAAATACGGCGTCAAGGACCTGCGCCTCTACTTCGAGAACGACGTGCGTTTCCTCCACCAGTTCGACCAGGCGCTCTAAACCCGCTTGCCCATGAAACGACTCCCGGTGATCACGATCTGCTGCGTGGCATTCTTCTCGGCGGCCTTCGTCTCGGGGAAGAGTCTGCGGACAACGACCCCGGGGTATTCCGATACGCTGCCGAGCGTGTGGTTCTACACCGAGGGGATCAAGCAAAACACCATCTTCGGGGATACGACCCGGGCCCGGGAGCTCTTCGGGGAGGCGATCCGACGCGATTCATCCTACGCTCCAGCCTGGTTCGAACTGGCCGGAATGCTGTTGCACACCTTGCCCGACCGGGCCATCGATGCGGCACGCCGCGCCTGGCGCCTCGACACGGCCAACCTCTGGTACCACCGGCTCTACGCCCAGACGCTGCTCGTGACCGAACACTACAACGATGCGTTGAATGTCTACCGGCAGCTGCTGGCCGCCGACCCGAAGGATCCGGACAACTACCGTCTGGTGGCCGCCCTCTACGAGCAGGCCGACCGTCCCTTCACGGCGCTCATCACGCTCGATTCGGCCGAGGTCCGATTCGGACGCATACCGCTGCTGAGCAGCATGAAACGCCAGCTGCTGGTGGCCACGAACCAGATCGACAAGGCCATTGACGAAGCCCGAGCCCTGGTCGACGAAGTCCCCTACGACGCCGACAACCATGTGGTGCTGGCCAATCTCTACGCGGCTGACAAGCAGGATTCGCTGGCGATGGTCGAATACCGGGCGGCCCTGCGGATCGACTCGACGAACGTGCAGACGCTGGCTGCGCTGAGCGATTACTACGCCCGCAGTCAGGACTACCGGTCGCTGCTTTCGGTCACGCGCAAGATCTTCCTCTCGGAGGAGATGCCCCTCGAACTGAAGGTCAAACGTTTCGAGAACCTCACTTCCGACACGCGGTTCTACCGCGAATACTACTTCCAGCTCAACGATCTGGCCGCCACACTTGCGATCCGCTATCCGAACGATCCGCGGGTAGTGGAGCTCTACGCCGGACACCTGATCGCCTCGGGCGAACTGGAGCAGGCGCTGGCGCTCTACAAACGCCATCTGAACGACCGGCCGCCCGTCGAGCAGTACTACCGCATGGTGATCGACATCGAGAGCTATCTCCAACATCCGGACTCCGTGGAACACTACGTGACAAAGGCGCTGTCGATCTTTCCGGAGAAGATTGACTTCCATCTGGCGCGGGGCCACGCCATGGTGCAGACGAAACAGTACGACAAGGCGATCCGTGCCTACCGCGAATCGCTTCGCTACGCCGCCACGGACTCGCTGCGCAGCGTCATCTGGGGCATGGTCGGCGACACATGGCATCTGAAGGCCGTCGGCAACGATTCGATCCCCGAAGAGGAGCTCTTCGCCCGCTCGAAGGCCGGCCGCGGAGGCATCAACCGCCGCGACATGAACCAGTGCTACAAGGCCTACGACCGCAGTCTTCGCTATTGGGCGGACAACACGCTGGTAATGAACAACTACGCCTACTTCCTCTCGCTGGAGGAGCGGGATCTGGAGCGGGCCCTTGCCATGGCAACGCGCGTGACGGATCTCACGGACAACAACCCCACCTACCTCGATACGCGGGCCTGGGTGCTCTACAAGATGGGGCGCATGGAGGAGGCCCGCCAGATCCTGAAACGGGCCGTGGCACTGGACGGTCAGCAGAGTCCCGAGTTGATGGTCCACTACGGGGATGTGCTCCACCAACTGGGCGAACAGTTCATGGCAGAGATCTACTGGCAGATGGCCCGCGAGAAGGGCTACAACGCCGCACTGATCGACGAGCGGCTCAAGCAGCCCGCCCAAACCAAACCCGCAGAATAACCGCCGTACCATGAAACCAGCACTTCTGTTGACCCTTGGTATGCTGCTTTTCACGCTCGGCGCCTCGGCCCAGACCGACAGCCGCATCGAGAAGCAGAAACGGGTCATTGCCGACCTCGAAAAGCGCATTGCCAACGAGGAGCGGGAGATCTCGAAGCTCCAGAAGGGACGTGCGGCCACCGAGGAGCGGGTCCGGCGCCTGGCCCGGCAGATCGACTCGCGGAGCCAGCTGCTCGACGAGACCGAAAAAGAGGCCTCGCTGCTGCGTGAGGAGATCGCCCGCAGGGACAGTGTGGCGGGAGATCTGGCCTCGATGCTCGAGCGCAACCGCGCCCAGTATGCCGAAATGGTGCGCGAAGCCTACCGCAACTACCGTCAGAACAACTACCTGACCTACCTCTTTTCGTCGCGGGATTTCGCCGACGTGGCGCGTAAACTGACCGCCCTGCGCGAGATAGCCTCGGTGCGCGAACGCAAGATGCGTGACATCGAGGCCCTGACCGAACAGGTCCGCTCCGAAAAGGAGGAGTTGGACCGCCGTCACCGTTCGCTCGATTCGGTAACGCAGAAGCTCTCGGCGCAGCGCGAGAAGCTCCAGCGGGATTCGCGCAATGCGCGGGCCTCGATCCAGTCGATGACACGGCAGGAGAAGTCGGCCCTGCAGCGCAAGATCGCCCAGGAGCAGAAACTCGACGTGGCGATCAACGAACTGCGCAAGCTGACGAAGGGCAACAAGGAGGGAGCCTCCTTTTCGTCGAAGACCACGGGACTGCGGCTTCCGGTGGTCGGGGGACGGGTGAAACGCTACCGCGAAAACATGGCCGAGGTAACGGGACCGCGCGGTGCGCAGGTGATCTCGATCTACGAAGGCAAGGTGATCGACATCAAAAGCAACCGCATAACGAACAAATACGACGTTTACGTGGCTCACGGCGAGTATCTGACCTCCTATGCCAACCTGGGGACGATCAGCGTCGAAAAGGGCCAGAAAGTGGCCAGAAACCAGGCTTTGGGAACCATCGGTTCGGCCGTTGACGTGATGACCATGGAGACGGAGTACAAACTCGTCTTCGGTATCTACCCGCCCGATCCGAACCAGAAGATGCGCGCCGAGAACTGCTTCAAGCGATAAGGCCCCATCCGCACCCGTCCGAAGGAAAACACCCGAACGGGGGAGGTGAGAAGCCAAACGACTGATCGGACGGAGGCACAAGATCAAAAAAAGTCTCAGAAAGGCCGGAAAGGGCTCGATTTTGCCGTTTCTTCCGCAATACGGGTTCCCCAGCCTTTCCAATAAAGATTCAACGAAAATGGCAGTAAAATACTATACGGATGATTGCAGCTACCGCTACCCGCAAAAACGGCTGACGGCCGAGTGGCTGCGCGAGGTGGCCCGGGCCGAAGGCTATACGCTGGGCGATGTCTGCTACATCTTCTGCTCGTCGCAGCGACTGCTGGAGATGAACCGCCAGTACCTCGGTCACGACTACTTTACCGACGTCATCACGTTCGACTACAGCGACCGCAAAAAGCTGCGCGTGGTCTCGGGCGACATCTTCATAGACGTGGAGACCGTGGCGGACAACGCCCGTCAATACGGCGCCACGACACTGCAGGAGATGCGCCGCGTGGTGGTCCATGGCGTGCTGCACCTGTGCGGCCAGAACGACAAGACGCCGCGAACCAATGCACAAATGCATCATAAGGAGGATAAATATCTGAAATTCTGGGAGAAACAATGACTCTTGATTACGATATCATCGTCATCGGAGGCGGACATGCCGGATGTGAGGCGGCCTCAGCGGCCGCCCGTCTCGGTTCGCGGACGCTGCTGCTGACGATGGACATGACGAAAATGGCCGTCATGTCGTGCAATCCGGCCGTAGGCGGAGTAGCCAAAGGCCAGATAGTCAGAGAGATAGATGCATTAGGCGGAGAAATGGGGCGCATTACCGACCATACGGCCGTCCAGTTCCGGATGCTGAACATGTCGAAGGGGGCGGCCATGTGGAGTCCGCGCGCCCAATGCGACAAGACCCGCTTCTCGGAGGAGTGGCGCCATACGCTGGAGAATACGCCGAACCTCTATATCTGGCAGGATGCCGCTACGGAACTTCTCTTCGCAAAAGCCGATGAGGCTTCGTCAGCAGACCATGAAGAGAAAAGACACAACACATCGGAGGCCTCCGAACCGCATGCTGCAGAGAGTCAAAAAACAGTTCGTCCGACCGCCGGTCATCCGAAAGAGAACACCGTGAGATCCGATCCAGCCGCCGAAAGACGCTCCGAAACCAGCCGACTCCGGATCCGTGGAGTCCGAACCCGTATGGGGGTAGAGTTCAGCTGCCGGGCCGTAGTGCTGACGGCCGGAACGTTTCTCGACGGCATGATGCACTGCGGTGCGGCGCATGCCGAGGGGGGACGGGCCGGAGATGCCGCCTCGCACGGAATCACCGGATGTCTCGTACGGATCGGCTTCGAAACCGGCCGCATGAAGACCGGAACCCCGGCCCGGCTCGATGCCCGAACGATCCATTTCGAAGAGTTCGAGCCGCAATACGGCGACGAAAAACCTTCGAAATTCTCCTTTTCGCCCGATACGGAACCCGTCAAGGATCAAATGCCGTGTTATCTGGTCTACACTACACCGGAAGTTCACGCCATACTTCGTTCGGGATTCGACCGTTCGCCGCTCTTCAACGGAACGATCCACGGTATCGGCCCGCGCTATTGCCCCTCGATCGAGGATAAACTGCGCACCTTTGCCGACAAGGATCAGCACCAGCTTTTCCTCGAACCCGAAGGGCGGTCGACCAACGAATACTACCTGAACGGTTTCTCGTCGTCGCTTCCGTGGGAAGTGCAATGGGAGGCGCTGCACAAGATCCGTGGGTTCGAAGATCTGCACATCTACCGACCGGGATATGCCATCGAATACGACTATTTTCCGCCCATACAGCTTGAACATTCGCTCGAAACGAAGCTCGTTTCAGGGCTCTTTTTTGCCGGACAGGTCAACGGAACGACCGGTTACGAAGAGGCCGCAGCCCAGGGTCTGATGGCCGGCATCAATGCCCATCGGAAGCTGAAAGGGGAGGAGCCTATCGTACTGAAGCGCGACGAAGCCTATATCGGAGTGCTGATCGACGACCTGGTGACGAAAGGCGTGGACGAACCTTATCGGATGTTCACCTCGCGGGCCGAGTATCGGATTCTGCTCCGACAGGACAATGCCGACATGCGGCTCACTCCACTGGGGTATAAAATCGGGTTGATTTCCGAGAAAAGATACGCGCATTTCGAACAAAAAAAATCGAATGTAGAATCGCTTGTAGCCTTTGCGCGTGAGACAAGTGTCAAGGCAGCCGAAATTTCAGACTACCTGAAATCGGTCGGATCGGAGCCTCTGACCCAAGGTCGGAAGCTGCACGACATTCTGATGCGCAACAACGTGACCTTCGAATCGCTGGAAAAGGTACTTCCGAAGCTGCATCGTTTTATCGAATCGCACCGAATCGATGCCGAAGCAATCGAGGAGGCCGAGATTCAGATCAAGTACAAAGGGTATATCGAACGTGAAAAATTCATAGCCGAGAAGCTACGCCGGCTCGAAAACATCCGTATTCCGGGTGATTTTGACTTCTTCTCAATGAATTCACTGACTATCGAAGCCCGGCAAAAGTTGAGTCGAATCCGTCCGAAGACGATTGTACAGGCCTCACGCATCCCGGGCGTATCACCCGCCGATGTAAATGTATTACTGATCAAATTCGGCAGATAAAACACACACGCCGCAAATCTAAAGGAGTGTTCCACGTGGAACACTCCTTTTATTTTACAACAAACAAAGAAACAATAATCTTAACTGAAACATAAAAACACCCGTTAAAAAAAACACCTCGGTATAAACACACACAAATAAAAATGTTCCACGTGGAACATTTTCATATCTTATTCATACAAACTTAAAAAAACGATATCAAATATGGATAAATAAACACTCCATAGAGCAAAATATATGATACAAAATAAGGCAAATACACAAAAGAGAAGATAAAAAATTCCACATAAAACGAAACAAAAAGCAGTTTACAAATCAGATAACTAAAAAAAGTGTTCCACGTGGAACAAAACGAGAAGTAGAAAAGAAGGTAAAAAAGATTACAAGAAAGAGAAGTATAATAAAAAAGTTCCGCACCAAAGAGCGGAACTTAGTACTAAAAAATTCAACGAAAAATCTAAACAAGAAAACGCTGTTTAGAGAACAATCGTGCACCAGCCGTATTTATCCTCGGTACGACCATACTGAATGTCCTGCAAAGCGTTGTAGAGTTTCATGCAAGTCTTGCCAACTTCATTACCGTAGTTGTACGAAGCACCGGTCTGCATGTCATAAATATAGCCGATGGGGGAGATGACGGCAGCCGTACCGCAGGCACCACACTCCTCGAAGGTCGGAAGCTCCTCAACCGGAATATGACGCTCCTCAACTTCGAGACCCATATCCTTGGCCAGCTGGCGAAGGCTCTTGTTCGTAATCGAGGGAAGAACCGACTGCGATTTCGGCGTAATATACTTGCCATCCTTAATACCGAAGAAGTTGGCGGCACCACACTCTTCGATGTACTTATGCTCGGCCGCATCCAGATACATGATATTCGAGTAACCGAGTTCGTGACCTTTTTCACCCGACATCAGACTGGCAGCATAGTTGCCGCCGACCTTCACGTCGCCTGTTCCACGTGGAGCAGCACGGTCCTGTTCACGGTCAATGGCAACACGGATCGGTTTGATGCCCGATTTGAAATAGGCGCCCACGGGCGAGCAGTAGACAATCAGCAGGGCATCCTTGGCGGGTTTCACACCCAGACCGGCCGTCGTTCCGAACATCACGGGACGCAGATACAGCGAAGCCCCAGTCCCGTAGGGCGGAATGAAACGCTCGTTGAGCTTGACAACCTCGATGCAGGCCTTGACGATCATCTCCTCCGAAGGAACCGGTAGGCAGAGTCGCTTGGCTGACGACTGCATGCGACGGGCATTCTCCTCGACACGGAAAAGCCGTACCTTGCCGTCGACACCCCGGAAAGCCTTCAAACCTTCGAAGAGCTCGACGCCATAATGCAGACACGAAGCCGACATGTGCATCTGGATGTACTCATCCTGTGTAACGATCATATCGCTCCACTTCCCATCGGTATAGACATAGCGGACGTTGTAATCCGTCTTGAGATAGTCGAAACCGAGTGCACTCCAATCCGTATTTTCCATATTTTTGCTGTTTTTAACGATTTTCGCTACTGAAAATAAATCAAAAAATCTCGGGCTTATCCGACAATGGCTCCATTGTTGGTCACATCGCCGGGCTGCAGCAAACGTAATTTTCCGGAGGCATCCTCAGCCATCAGAATCATTCCTTTGGAGAGAATTCCCTTCAATTCGCGCGGAGCCAGGTTGACCAGCACCAACACCTGTTTGCCGACGAGCTCTTCGGGCGAGAAGTGCTCGGCAATACCCGAGACGATTTCGCGCTTATCGATTCCCGTATCAACAGTCAGTTTCAACAATTTCTTGGTTTTTGCCACCTTTTCGGCCGCCAAAATGGTCGAAACACGGATATCCATCTTCTGGAAATCGTCAAACTGAATTGTATCTTTCTGAGGTTCAACGTGTTGAGCTGCTTCAGCAGCCATATTGGCAGCCTTCGTGGCCGCCAGTTTGTCCAACTGACGCTGAATAACGTCATCCTCGATCTTCTCAAAGAGCAGTTCGGGTTCACCAATCTCGTGGCCGGCAGGAATCAGATCGACCGCGCCCAGACGTTCCCATCCGAACTTGTCAACGGCCAGCATCCGGAGGATCTTCGCCGACGAGAAGGGCATGAAGGGTTCGATGGCAATGGCCGTATTGGCGGTGATCTGCAGGGCTACGTAAAGAATGGTCTTCACACGCTCGGGATCGGTCTTGATCACCTTCCAGGGCTCCGTATCGGCCAGATACTTGTTACCGATGCGGGCCACGTTCATGGCATCCTTCAACGCTTCGCGGAAGCGGTAGTTCTCGATATTGGACTCAAGCGACGCCTTGACGGCAGCCACATCGGCAATCGTCTGACGGTCATAATCATTCAACTCGCCACAGGCAGGCACACGGCCGTTGAAATACTTCTTGGTCAGCACCAGCGCCCGGTTGACGAAGTTGCCCAGGATGGCCACCAACTCGTTGTTGTTGCGGGCCTGGAAGTCCTTCCACGTAAAGTCGTTGTCCTTAGTCTCGGGGGCATTGGCACACAACACGTAACGCAGTACATCCTCCTTGCCGGGGAATTCGTCGAGATACTCGTGCAGCCAGACGGCCCAGTTGCGCGACGTGGAGATCTTGTCGCCCTCGAGATTGAGGAACTCGTTGGCCGGCACGTTTTCGGGCAGGATATAGCCGCCATGGGCCTTCAGCATCGACGGGAAGACAATGCAGTGGAAGACGATGTTGTCCTTGCCGATAAAGTGGACCATCTTCGTGTCATCCGACTTCCAATATTTCTCCCAATCTGGCGTAAGTTCCTTGGTAGCAGATATATAACCGATCGGAGCATCGAACCACACGTAGAGCACCTTTCCCTCTGCCCCCTCGACCGGAACGGGAATACCCCAATCCAGGTCGCGGCTCACGGCACGGGGTTGCAGACCGCCGTCCAGCCAGCTCTTGCACTGACCGTAGACGTTCGATTTCCACTCCTTGTGACCCTCGAGGATCCACTGACGCAGGAATCCCTCATACTCGTTGAGCGGGAGATACCAGTGCCTGGTTTCACGCTTGACGGGCACCGAACCCGAGACGGCGCTGTGAGGCTCGATCAGTTCGTCGGGCGAGAGCGTCGATCCGCACTTCTCGCACTGGTCGCCATAGGCACGGTCGTAGCCGCACTTGGGGCAGGTACCGACGATGTAGCGGTCGGCCAGGAAGGTCCGGGCCTCCTCGTCGTAATACTGCATCGAGGTCTTCTCGATGAACTTGCCGTCGTCGTAGAGTTTGCGGAAGAAGTCCGAAGCCGTCTTGGCATGGACGGGCGACGAGGTGCGCGAATAGATGTCGAACGACATGCCCAGACGCTCGAACGAACGCTTGATCAGCTCGTGGTAACGATCGACGATCTGCTGGGGCGAAACACCCTCCTTGCGGGCCTTGATGGTGATGGGCACACCGTGCTCATCGGAGCCGCAGACCGAAATGACGTCGCACCCCTTCAGACGAAGGTAGCGCGTATAGATATCCGAAGGTATGTAAACTCCCGCCAGGTGACCGATATGGACAGGGCCGTTGGCATAGGGGAGCGCCGATGTAACGAGATAACGTTTGAACTCTTTGGCCATAAACAGGTAGAATATTGCTAATTTCCGTCAAAAGTACGAATTTTTGAGGGAATCCGGAACGAAAAGGGGAGAATTTGTCACCCCTGCGGGGAAAAAGCCGCGAAGCCGGGAAAGAAGTGCCTGAAACGGAAGCAACAACCGGTGGAACAAGGCGGTCGAAAGCCTGCAGACAGAGCGCGATCATCTCCGGCGAAACGGAAGCCGGAAAGGGTGCAACCCTCGCAGGTGCCGACCGAAACAGAGATGAAAAACCGGAGAGAGAAGCAACTGCCGAAGGCGGTACGAAGGACATCTCGGAGAGCCCGGAAATAAGTCTGCGGCAGGAAAACGGCAACAAAAAAAGAGGGCCGTCTGAAAGACAGCCCCCGAGGTAAAATCGCCCCAAATACTATTCAAACTGCAACTCGTCGAGCAGCCAGCCGGCACCGGCAAACTTGTCGACGATGAAGAGCACGTAGCGGATATCGACCGAAATCGTGCGCTGCAGTTCGGGCTCGAAGGCCACATCACCCGACATGGCCTCCCAGTTGCCGTCGAAGGCCAGACCGATCAGCGCGCCGCGGTCATTCAGGACCGGCGAGCCGGAGTTTCCGCCCGTGATGTCGCAGTCGGCCAGGAAGGCAACCGGCAGTTCGCCCTTGCGGTTGGCGTAGCGTCCGAAATCCCTGGCGGCATAGAGCTCCTTGAGCTTTTCGGGCACGTAGAACTCCTGCGGATTCTTCGGATCCTCCTTCTCCATGACACCCTTCAGCGTCGTGTAGTAGTTATATTCGATACCGTCGGCCGGCGAATAGGGGAGTACACGCCCATAGGTCAGACGGATCGTGAAGTTGGCATCCGAAGCCCAGGCCTTGCCGGGATTCTGCAGCATCAGACCGGCAATGTACTTGCGATGACCCTCCTTGTAGAGCGTCTGCGGCTCCTTCAGCTCGTCCGAGAGCTTCGCAAAGAGCTCCATGACCGACTTGGAGAGTGCCACGGCCGGATCTGCGGCCACCTTCTCGGGATCATAATGGTCGATGAGGTCCATCAAGCGCTCCTCCGATGCGAAGACCGAACGGTCGTAGAGGTCGTCGACATAGGCGTCGATGTCACCGCCGAACTCCTTGTCGACAATCTCCGCGTAGAACGACGGCAGCACCTTCATGTTCTCACGTGCGATGCGGAGCATGCGCTTGGCCACCTTGCGGTCGGTCGAGGGGCTGTAATCCTTGTACCAGTCAGCCAGTTCGGACTTCAGCTCGTCCGTATTACCCAGCTCTTTTTTGACCTCCATCGTACGCATGCTGCCGATAAAGCGCCGCGCCGGCGAGAGCAGCTCGACCGAAGCCAGGAAAGCCTCCGACAGATACTGACGCGCAGCACCGATGGGCGACATTTTCTCGACGGCCAGCCGGATCTTCGACAGCGCATCGGTGTATCCCTCCTCAGGCAGCGTGTTCTTCTCGGCCCAGGCCTGGAACGAAGCCTCCTGCGCCTCCTTGCGGGCCTTTACGTCGAGTTTCTCGATGCCGCGCGACATACCGATCGAATTCTTCCAGTAGTTCGACGATCGGGCGTATTTCGAGGCATACTGGATGCGGATGGCATCGCTCGAGAGCATATCCTGCCAGAGGATGGCCTGGCGCTCGCCGCGGATGAAGATCCGCTGGGGATTCTCGACCTTGAGCAGGTTGTCGATCTCGTACGAGGTAGCGTAACGCTCCGTCGAGCCGGGGAATCCCATGATCATGGCAAAGTCGCCCTCGTCGTAACCGTCGAGCGATACCTTGAGGAACTTCTCAGCCTTGTAGGGGACATTTTCGGGCGAATAGTCGGCCGGGCGGTTGTCCTTGCCGGCATAGACGCGGAAGATCGAGAAATCGCCCGTATGACGCGGCCACATCCAGTTGTCGGTGTCGCCACCAAACTTGCCGATCGACGAAGGGGGCGTACCGACCAGACGCACGTCCGTATAGACCTCCTTGACGAAGGCGAAGAACTGGTTACCGCCGAAGAACGACTCGACGGCAACCTCCATGCCGGGGTTCTCCTTGCGCAGACGCTCCTTGACGGCCTGAATGTTCTCTCGCGTCAGCCGCTGGTATTCCTCCTGCGAAGCGATCGAGGGGACGTTGCCCATCACCTCGGGCGTCACGTCCGAAATCTTGCGGATGAAGCGCACCTCAAGGCCGGGAGCCGGGAGCTCCTCCTGGCGGGACATGGCCCAGAAGCCGTACTTCAGGTAGTCGTGTTCGACCGACGAGAGGCTCTGGATCGAGCTGTAACCGCAGTGGTGGTTCGTAAAGAGCAGGCCTTCGGGGGAGACGATCTCTCCCGTGCAGCCGCCGCCGAAGATCACGACGGCATCCTTCAGCGAGGAGTGGTCGATGCTGTAGATCTCCTCGGCGGAGAGCTTGCAACCGCGCTCCTTCATCTGCTTGATGTTCATCTTCTGAAGGTAGGGCAGCAGCCACATGCCTTCATCGGCAGCGGCGGAGAGGGTCATCCCCACGGCCGCTGTGAGTAACAGGAATTTTTTCATACAATAAAGGATAAAGTTTGTTTCCATCATTAGACACGCTTGCCCTTGGCGCTCACCGCAAGGATCTCGAGCCGCAGGATCTCGGTCCGCGCAAAGGAGCGTTCGGCATAGTGCAGGCGCGTTTCACACTCGCCGGGGGCACAATGCACATAGATACACCCCGCGCCGTCCCATACGTAGCTGAGCGGAACACCATAGGCATCCCCCTTGTCGGCCCTCGGGTCTTCCTTACCGGATGGCAATCATGTTGCGGATCGAACGCTCGGCGGCACGGCGCACCTGCTCGTCGAGGAGGATTTCGGGCGACTCCTTTTCGAGAGCCGAACAGATGTTTTCGAGCGTCACCATCTTCATGTAGCGGCAGTTGTTGCAGCCGCACGCCTCGTCGTCGGGCGGCGCCGGGATAAAGAGCTTGTCGGGATAGCGCTTGCGCATCTCGGCCAGGATGCCGGCCTCGGTAACGACGATGAACGCGCGGGCGTCGCTGCGTCCGCAGTAGTCGAGAATCCCGGCCGTCGAACCCACGTAGTCGGCCACCTGCACGATATAGTCGCGGCATTCGGGGTGGACGACCACCTTTGCCTCGGGATGTTCCCGCTTGAGCTGCAGGAGCTTTTCGAGCGAGAACTCCTCATGGACATGGCAGGCGCCGTTCCAGAGCACCATGTTCTTCCGCCCGGTCAGCTTCTGAATATAGGAGCCCAGGTTGCGGTCCGGGGCGAAGATCAGCGGCTGGTCGTCGGGCAGCGACTGAACGACCTTCAGGGCGTTGGACGACGTACAGCAGATATCCGTCAGGGCCTTGACCTCGACCGTCGTATTGACATACGAGACCACCTTGTATCCGGGATAGCGGGCCTTGAAGGCGGCAAACTCCTTTGCGTCGCACGATTCGGCCAGCGAGCAGCCCGCCTCGGGGCAGGGGATGAGCACCTTCTTTTCCGGGCAGAGTACCTTGGCCGTTTCGGCCATGAAGTGGACGCCGGCGAAGAGGATGATCTGCGCGTCGACCTTCTGTGCCTGGATCGAGAGGGCCAGCGAATCCCCCAGGAAGTCGGCTACGGCCTGCACTTCGGGTGTCGTATAGTAATGCGCCAGGATCACGGCATTCTTCTCGCGTTTGAGCGCCTCGATGCGGCGGGAGAGTTCGGCGGAGTTTTCGACGTTCATTTTCTTTTTTATTCCTTTAATAAATTTTAATAAATAAGAAAGAAGAAGAAATATAATAGCTGTTGATACTGTTTACAACTTCCACTGTTAGTTCTCTATCAACATTTTCTCGGTTTTCTTTTCTTTATTTTTCTTCTTTGTTATTTGAAATACAAGAAAATAGAAAATTATTCAACAATTGTTGACAACGGTTTTCGACATTTCGACAGCCTGAAACTTTCAACATCCGCTTCCCGTTTCGTGAGGATTTCGCGGCGGACAACTTTTTATAAAAATTTTTGGTTTCGGGGTTTTCTTGTATATACCCTGCCTGATTTTCGAAAAGCAAATTTTCGGGCCCCGACTTTTCCTTTTTTATCATCCGTTGTTGAACCGGTTGTCGACACTTTGTCAACCATTTTTCATCACTTTGCTGACAATCTTCTCCGCAATCGAGCGGTAGCGCTCCTCCACTTCGGGATGCGTCGCCGTAGCCGGACGTCCCTCCTCTGCGCCCTCCATAATCGATTGAACGATAGGTATTTCACCCAGGAAATCCACTCCGCTCTTCTCGGCATAGGCCCGGGCTCCGCCCCGTCCGAAGAGGTAGTAGCGGTTCTGCGGCAGTTCGGCCGGCGTAAACCACGCCATGTTTTCGATGATGCCCGCCACCGGGATGTTGACATTCTCGTTGCGGAACATCTCCACGCCGCGCACCACGTCGGCCACGGCCACCTGCTGCGGCGTGGAGACGATCACCGCAGCGTCGATCTTCAGTTCGCCGATGATCGACAGATGCACGTCGCCCGTTCCGGGAGGCAGATCCGCCAGCAGGAAGTCCAGCGTCCCCCACCGCGTCTGGTGAATCATCTGCTTGAGGGCGCTCACGGCCATGGCACCGCGCCACAGCAGCGCATCGGTCGGCTTGATGAAGAAGCCGATCGACATGAGCTTGATGTCCATCGATTCGGCCGGGACGATGTGTTCGGCGCCGTTCTCCTCGACGGCTTCGGGCAGGTAGCCCTCCACGCCGAACATCTTGGGCTGCGAGGGTCCGTAGATGTCGGCATCGAGCACTCCGACGCGGAATCCCATGTTGCGCAGGGCGATGGCCAGGTTGGCCGTGACGGTCGACTTCCCTACCCCACCCTTTCCCGAGGCCACGGCAATGACCTTGGCGATGCCGCCCGTGGTGGTCGAGAGTTTGGGTTCGGGACGCGGTGCGGCGCCGCCCTCCTTGATGACGACGAGCACTTCGGCGCCGGGGAACGCCTCACGCAGCAGCGTTTCGGCCTGGTTTTTGATCTTCACGGCAAAGGGATCGCGCGGCTTGGCGAAGCGCAGCACGACGGTCACCTTGCCCTCGGCCGTAGCCAGGTGTTCGATGAATCCGCTCGAGACGATATCCTTTCCGGTTTCGGGATGGACGATCGAGGCGAGCAGTTGCCTTATTTTTTCCTCCATGGTTGCGAAAAGTTACTTTTTCGCAAAGATAACGCATATTTTCAGTATTAAATATAGGGTGTGGATTTATTTTATCGAAAAACGATAAATTTTATTTGTTTTTCGTAAAAGATCCTTATCTTTGCGAGGGAAGCATATCCGATCGCGGGGCCGTTGCCGGGTCGGTCGGATCTCGATACGGGAAACTCGAACGAAAAATAATCGCAACATGAATTTCTGGAAAACCTTTTTGGCCGGCGTGCTTGCCGTGGTGGCGGGAACGATTCTGGTCTTTTTGTTTTGGATTTTTCTGCTGCTCGGGATCGCCGGGTCGATGGAGAAGAGCGTGACGGTCGCCCCCGGGTCGATTCTGAAGATCGACTTTTCGGAGTTGTTGACCGATGCCCCGTCGAACGATCCGCTGGCGGGCATCGACGTGCTGACGCTTCAGAATACGCCGCAACTTGCATTGTTCAAGGCTTTGCGGGCGCTTGAAGCCGCGGCGGCCGACGACCGCATCCGGGGCATCTACCTGCGGATGAACGGCACGGGCGGAATTGCCGGAACGGCCCTGCTCGAGGAGCTGCGCACGGCCCTCGAGGAGTTCCGCCAGAGCGGCAAGTTCATCGTGGCCTACAACGAGACCTATTCGCAGGGACAGTACTACCTGGCTTCGGTGGCCGACCGCATCTATCTGCAGCCGCAGGGGGGCATCGACTGGACGGGACTGGCTTCGAATGTCACCTTCTACAAGGGGCTTCTGGACAAACTCGACCTGAAGGTCGAGGTCTTTCGTCCGACGGCCTGCCGTTACAAGAGCGCCGTCGAACCCTTTCTCCTCGAGCGTATGTCGCCGGCCAACCGCGAACAGATGCAGGAGCTCATCAATTCGATGTGGGGAACCATTTCGGGCGACGTCTGCGCGGCGCGCGGAATCGACTCCGTGGAGATGCGCCGTCTGACCGACAACCTGGAGGTTTCGCTGGCCGACGAGGCGCTGAAGGCGGGATTTGTCGACGGGCTCCTCTACGAGGACCAGATGAACGACGTCTTTGCCGAACTGGGCGTGGAGGCCGACGGGGATGACTACCGCTTCGTGACGCTGGGACAGTATGCGGCCCAGGTGGGCGCCGATCTGAAGAATATCTCGGCCGATCAGGTGGCGATCGTCTATGCCGACGGACAGATCGTCGACGGCGAGGGTTCCGGCCGTGCGGTCTATGGCAATACGCTGGCCGCGACGCTGGCCGACGTGCGTCGCAACGACCGGATCAAGGCCGTCGTGCTGCGGGTCAACTCCCCCGGAGGCAGCGCACTGGCTTCGGATGTCATCTGGCGTGAGATGGAGCTGCTGCGGGAGGAGAAACCCGTGATCGTTTCGATGGGCTCCTATGCGGCCAGCGGCGGATACTACATTTCGTGTCCGGCCGATGCAATTGTGGCCGACCGGCTGACGCTGACCGGCTCGATCGGAGTCTACGGCATGGTGCTCGATTCGCGGGAGGCGCTGAAGAACAAACTGGGCATCACGGTCGACGGCGTGCAGAGCAACACCTCGTCGGATTTCATGGGCCGTGGGCCGCTGACTTCGGTCCAGCGGGCGATGTTGATGCGTGGCGTGGACCAGGTCTACGAGACCTTCACGCAGGATGTCTCCGAGGGGCGCAATCTGCCGTTGGAACGGGTGCTGGAGATTGCCGGCGGCCGGGTCTGGTCGGGTGAGGATGCCCTTGGAATCGGGTTGGTCGACGGCTGCGGAGGTTTGAAGACGGCCCTTGCCGTTGCCGTGGAGAAGGCCGGATTAGGGGACAATTACCGGGTGGTGGAGGTTCTCGACCAGCCGACGGGTTTGTCGGCCATCCTTTCGTCGCTGAACGCCAGCCTGCGGATGGCCTTCACGCGTTCGGATTTGGGCGACATGATGAAGGAGTACGGCGAGGTCCGCGAGGCGTTGAGCCAGCAGGGAGTGGTGATGTACTCCCCTGTCCGGGTCGACATGCAGTAACGGCCTGCTGACAGAATTTATCCTCAGAGAGGGCGTCCCGAAAGGGGGCGCCCTCTCTTTTTCGGGAATAATTTTGCGCGGCGGAGCGGAATTCTTTTGGCTTTCGCTATCTTTGCAATATGGCAGTAATTCGATTGACCAAGGAATTCTCCTTCGAGGCGGCACACGCGCTCGAAGGTTACGACGGCCCGTGCCGCGAGATTCACGGGCACTCCTATCGCTTTTTCGTCACGGTGAAGGGAACTCCCCTCTGCGATGCGTCGAACCCCAAATGCGGCATGGTGATGGATTTCGGCGTGCTGAAACGCATCGTCAACGAGGAGATCGTTTCGCGCTTCGACCATTCGCTCGTCCTCAAGGCCTCCGAGACCGGCGAGGAGCTTTACCGGGTTCTGTCGGCGCGCTTCGGCAACATCATCACCGTCGACTACCAGCCCACGTGCGAGAACATGCTCGAGGACTTTGCCGCACGCATTTCGGCGCGTCTGCCCCAGGGTGTGACGCTCCATTCGTTGCGGCTGCACGAGACGGCCACCTCGTTTGCCGAGTGGTTTGCCGAAGACAACATCCGACAATAAAGAGCCTGCAGACGATGAAAAAACTCTTTCTGGTCGACGCCTATGCGTTGATTTTCAAGTATTATTACGCCTTTCTGGGGCGGCCCATGCGCAACCGTGCGGGGATGAACACCTCGGTGGTGTTCGGCTTCGTGAAGTTTCTGCGCGATATGCTCAAGCGCGAACATCCCGATCTGCTGGGGGTGGCGTTCGATCCTCCGGGCGGCAGTTTCCGGCGCGAGATCTTCCCCGAATACAAGGCCAACCGTACGGAGACCCCCGAAGATATCCTGCTCTCGGTGCCCTACGTCAAACGGGTGCTGGAGGCGATGCGTATCCCGATCCTCGAGGTTCCGGGCTACGAGGCCGACGACGTGATCGGCACCCTTTCGAGGAAGGGGGCCGAGGCGGGTTATGACGTCTACATGGTGACCCCCGACAAGGATTACGGACAGCTGGTGCGCAACCACTGCCGCATCTACAAGCAGCGCGGATCCGAGGGGAGCATCGAGATTGTCGGCCGCGACGAGATCCGCGAGAAGTACGGCATCGACGACCCGCAGCTGGTGCGCGATATTCTGGCCCTGTGGGGCGATGCGTCGGACAACATCCCCGGCGTGCCGGGCATCGGCGAGAAGGGGGCCTGCAAACTGGTCCGCGAGTGGGGTCCGGTGGAGAACATTCTGGAGAACGTGACGAAGATCCCCGGCAAACAGGGTGAGAAGATCGCCGCGTGGGCCGACAATCTGCGGCTGGCCAAACGGCTGACGACCATCTGCCTCGACGTGCCGATCGACCTCAGCGAGGAGGAGCTTGCGGTGAGCGAGCCCCGGCTGGACGATCTGCGTGCGGTCTTTGCAGAACTGGATTTCAAGGCTTTTCTGAACGATCTCTTGAATCTGGCCCCGGCCGAACCCCTTTCGGATGTTCCGCGCCTGGAGGCGCAGACCCAGTTGTCGGACATGGCGCGGGCCAAGTCGGCTGCGGCGCGCCGGGCCGCCATGGCGGGTCAGGGGAGTCTGTTCGGTGAGACGCCCGTCATCCCGCCGCTGCCGACCGTGAAGCCCGTTCCGGCGGCCGAACTGCAGGCCGAGGCGGCGGAGGAGCCCTTTGCCACGGCCCAGACCACGCCCCATGAATATACGCTCGTCGAGACGGCCGACCAACTGCGCGAGGTGATCGCCGCCGTGGGCCGCTACGAAGAGTTCTGCTTCGATACGGAGACCACGGGACTGGACATCTTCAACGACCGCATCGTGGGTCTTTCGCTGGCCGTCGAACCCTTCCGGGCGTGGTACATCCCCTTCAACGAGGCCAATACGCGCGAATACGTCGAGATTATCCGCCCGCTGTTCGAGAATGAACACATCGCCAAGATCGGCCAGAACGTCAAGTTCGACCTCATGGTGCTGCGGCAGCTGGGCATCACGATCCGCGGCCGCTTCTACGATACGATGATCCTCCACTACCTGCTCGATCCCGAGTCGCGTCACAACATGAACGTGCTGGCTGAGCGCTATCTGAACTACCGCCCGATCGAGATCGAGACGCTGATCGGCAAGGGTTCCAAACAGTTGACGATGGATCTGGTCAACGTCGAGCGGGTGAAGGAGTATGCGGCCGAGGATGCCGACGTGACGCTGCGGCTGAAGCAGGTGCTCTACCCCATGGTCGAACAGATCGGCATGCACGACCTCTACTTCGAGATCGAGGAGCCGATGATCACCGTGCTGGCCGACATCGAGATGGCGGGTGTTCGGATCGACACCGAGGCGCTGGCGCTCTATGCCGTGGAGCTGAACCGCAAGCTGGCGGAGCTGGAGGCGGCCGTACGGGCCGAGGCCGGCGAGCCGAATCTGAACATCAACTCGACGCGTCAGCTGGGCGAGGTGCTCTTCGCGAAGATGCGCATTGCCGAGAAGCCGAAGATGACCCGCACGAAGCAGTTCTGCACCGACGAGGAGTACCTGCAGAGCTTCGCCCACAAACACCGCATCGTCGATCTGATTCTCGAGTACCGCGGTGTGAAGAAGTTGCTGTCGACCTACGTCGAGGCGCTGCCGCAACTGGTCAACCGCCGTACGGGACGCATCCATACGTCGTTCAACCAGGCGGTGACGGCCACCGGGCGCCTCTCGTCGACGAATCCCAACCTGCAGAACATTCCCGTGCGCGACGAGATGGGGCGCCGCATCCGCAAGGCCTTCATCCCCTCGGATGAGGACCATCTGCTGCTGTCGGCCGACTACAGCCAGGTCGAACTGCGGCTGATGGCCCATCTGTCGGGTGACGAGGCGCTGATCGCCGCCTTCGAACACGGCGAGGATGTCCATGCCGCGACGGCCGCCCGGCTCTTCAACAAATCCATCGACGAGGTGACTCCCGAGGAGCGGCGTCGGGCCAAGACGGCCAATTTCGGCATCATCTACGGCATTTCGGCCTTCGGGCTGAGCCAGCGGCTGGAGATCCCGCGCAAGGAGGCCAAAGAGATCATCGACGGCTATTTCGCCTCCTACCCCAAGGTCCGCGAGTATATGGAGCAGGTGGTGGTGAAGGCCCGCGAGGACAGCTTCGTGACGACGATCTTCGGACGCCGCCGCTATCTGAACGACATCACGTCGCACAACGCCGTGGTGCGGGGCCTGGCCGAGCGCAACGCCGTGAATGCCCCGATCCAGGGTTCGGCGGCCGACATCATGAAGATCGCCATGATCAACGTCCACCGGCGTTTTGCCGCTGAGGGGATCCGCTCGCGGGTGATCCTGCAGGTGCACGACGAACTGGTGGTCGACATGCTGCGCGAGGAGCAGGATCGGGTCGTGCGCATCGTCACCGAGTGCATGGAGACGGCCGCGAAGCTCCGCGTACGGCTCATCGCCGATGCCGGCGTGGGCGAAAACTGGCTCGAAGCCCACTGATCCGGCCGGGTGAGGGGGGGGGAGAGGAAAAAAGAGACCTCCCGCACGGAGCAAACAAATCGTAGACAACCGTAAAACGAATGGTATGATCGAACCGATTTACAACCCTTCGCCGTCGCGTTACGACGGCATGCATTATCGGCGGGCGGGCCGCAGCGGAATTCTGCTGCCGTTGCTGTCGCTCGGGATGTGGCACAATTTCGGGAGTCGGCAGACCTTCTCGAAGGTTCGCGAGATGGCCCATTACGCCTTCGACCGGGGCATCGTCCACTTCGATCTGGCGAACAATTACGGCCCGGAGTACGGCACGGCCGAGGAGAATTTCGGGCGTCTGATGGAGACCTCGTTCCGCCCCTACCGCGACGAACTCTTCATCTCGACCAAGGCCGGTTATGACATGTGGCCGGGTCCCTACGGCAACTGGGGTTCGCGCAAGTACCTCATGGCGAGCCTCGACCAGAGTCTGCGCCGCATGAAGCTCGACTACGTGGATCTCTTCTATTCGCACCGTTTCGATCCCGCGACGCCGCTCGAGGAGACGCTGCAGGCCCTGGTCGACATCGTTCGCAGCGGCAAGGCGCTCTACGTGGGGCTGTCGCGTTATCCGCTTGAGGCGGCGCGGTTTGCCTTCGACTATCTGAAGCGGCGCGACGTACCCTGCCTGCTCTTTCAGGACCGTTACAACCTGCTCGATCGCATGCCGGCGGAATCGGGCGTACTGGATCTCACGGTTGCCGAGGGTTCGGGCTTCATCGTCTTCTCGCCGCTGGCGCAGGGGTTGCTGACGAACCGCTATCTGAACGGCATACCGACCGATTCGCGCATGGCCGAGAACCGGACGCTTCACAGCGAGGTGCTCGACGAGACGATGTTGCGGCGTCTGCGGGGGCTCGATGCCCTGGCGCGCGAACGCGGACAGTCGCTGGCCGAGATGTCGCTGGCGTGGCTGCTTCGCGACGAGCGCATCACCTCGGTGATCATCGGCGCCAGCTCCACGGCGCAGATCGCGGACAATCTCCGGGTGATGGAGCATCTGGAGTTCTCCGCCGAGGAGCTTGCGCGCATCGAGGAGCTGCTGGGAGCGTGATCCCGACCGGAACAAAAAAAGAGCCGCCCTGCAAAGAGGCGGTTCTTTTTTCATGTCCTGAGGGCCGGGATCATTCCGCGGCGTGGACGATGTAGGAGAACTGGTAGGAACTGCGCCAGAAATTGTTGTAGAAGTTGCTTCCAGGGGTGTCCGCAGAGGCATCGGGCAGTGCGAAATTGAGGAAGAGGTTGCCCGAGGCATCACGGCTGAAGGTCATCGTCGAGGTGATGTTGTTCTTCGAGATCTTCATTTCGTTGGTCGAGAGGTTGAGCTCCCAGTCGGATTCCCCTTCGGGGATCAGATGGCGCAGGCGCGGATCCATGTCCAGGGGCTCCTCTTCGGTGTATTCGCCGGGATAGACCCCCTTGAAGGAGCCGTATTTGCCGTCGGCTCCGGCATCGTTGACGATCTTGCCGACGAACTTGCCGTCGACCATCTCCTCGTCCATCGTAATGGTGATGATGTTGTCCAGTTCGGGCGAGGCGAAGGTTCCGAATTCGGATCCGCCCATCGAGGTCTCCCACTTTCCGGTACCGTTTCCGCTGATGTTCTGGTCGACATAGATCTTGATGTCGGTGATGGCCCACGTTCCGATGTAGAAGGGGTCGTAGGGTTTCAGATAGACGGTCCAGAGCACCTGTTTGCCGCTCTGCGAGCGGACGATGATCCGCGCCTTGTGTTCCGGGTTGCGGAAGTCGAGCGTTTCGCCTTCGGCCACATCGGCCGTGGCGTAGGCCGACAGGGCAAGATTTTCGACCGTTACCGACGACCAGGGATAGTCGTCCTGTTCGAAGATATAGAGCGTGACGCTGCCCTCGTTGTCGTCCAGGCGTTCGATCGTAGCTTTGCCGAGCTGCCCCGCCAACTGGATTTCAAGAATCGAACATTCGTTGCTCGGATCGACCTTGTCGATCTCTTTCGTGCAGGCGCTTCCCAGCAGAAGCGTCAGCAGACTGTATGTAAAAAGGAGTTTTTTCATGGTTTACAGATTGGGATTCAGGTCGATTTCGCGTTGGGGAATGGGATAGTAGGCGGCTTCCGCCTCGCTCAGTCCTGCGGCCTTGATATCGGTGGTGGTGACGGACGCCGTGCGTCGCAGGTCGTAGAGCCGGTTGCCCTCGAAGGCCAGCTCCAGGGCCCGTTCCTTGATGACGGCCTTGCGGAACTCGTCGAGGGACATCCCTGCCGGCAGCGGCGTGATGCCAGCCCGTTCGCGGATGTGGTTGACGTAGGCCAGCCCCTCTTCGGGACCGACGGCTTCGGCATAGACCAGCGCGATGTCCGAGAAGCGGATCAGATAGGGTCGGGCGCTGGTTCGCTCGCCGATGAAGTCGGGATCGACGTATTTGCTCGAGAAGTAGCCCTTGATCTGGTTGGGCACGATCGCATTTCCATCCTCGTCGTATATATCGCGATGGATGAGTTCCGTGCGGCGCTTGTCGGTGGTGCTGAACTGCGTCTCGACGAACTCGTCGTTGCAGAGGAAGACACCCCATCCGTTGCCGTTTGCGCGCTGCAGATCGCCGTTGGCGTAGCGGATGTAGAACGGAACCGAGTTGTTCGAGGGGAGGAAGAGCAGCGGCAGTTTGGAGTAGTTGCCCTCCTGCGTACCGCTGCGGTCGAACGGCATGATGAAGATGTGTTCGGGCCCCGTGGGTTTGTTCACGTCGTAGATGTCGCGCAGATTCTCGTCGAAATAGTAGGTGTCGTTGTAGTCGCGGACGACCTTTCCGGCCCAGTATGCGGCGCTGTCGTACATGATCTGCGGTTCACGCCGCGACTCGGTGTAGCGGTATACGTTGTGCTCCTTCGAGGAGGCGATCGTCAGGTAGGCCTTTGCCATGAGCGATTCGGCGGCGACCTTGTCGGCGCGGCCGAAGACCTTGTTGACCTCAAGCAGCGCGTCGGCGCGGGTCAGGTCGCCCAGGATCAGATCGTAGAGCTGGTCGAGACTCGTGGCCATGGGCGGAGTGGTCAGGGCGAGTTCGTCCACCATCTGCGTCTGGACGGGGACCAGACCGAAGGTCCTGACCAGATTGAAGTAGTTCCAGGCCCGCAGGAAAAGGGCTTCGCCGAGGATCCGGTTCCGGGCCGAATCGCTGATTGCGGAGCTGTTCTGCACGTGGTCGATGACAGTATTGGCCCGGTTGATGGCGATATAGCAGTACTTGAAGTAGTATCTTAGCTGTTCGGTTTCGCGTCCGGCGATCCAGTTCTCCAGCTGATAGACGTCGCCGGCCTCATCGCTTTTCGGGGACATGGTTTCGGTGGGGATGTCGCCGATGTAGAAGATACCGCGCGAATACTCGAGGAACGTCAGGGCATTGTAGGCGTAGAGCAGACCCGATTCTGCATCGGTTTCGGTCTTGTAGAAGTTGTCGTCGGAGTAGAATCCGTAGGGCTCTTCCTGCAGGCTGCAGGCCGTCAGTGCACCGCACAGGGAAAGGATATAAAGAATCTTTTTCATGGTTGTCAGTTTAGAATTTCAGATCCAGACCGATGGTGTATTTTCTCAGTCGGGGATACCCGCCCCAGTAGATGCCTTCGACGCCGACCTCGGGATCATATCCTTCGAAGCGGGTGAAGGTGTAGGCGTTTTCAATGTTGGCGAAGATCCGCACGCTGCGGATGAAGGCCTTGCGCACGGGGATCGTATAGCCGACGTTGATGTTCTGCAGCCGGACGAACGAACCGTCCTGGATGAAGTAGTCGGAGAAGAGATAGCTGCGCGTCGAGTTGAGCCGGGGATAGTCGTTCGTGGGGTTGTCCGGGGTCCAGCGTTTGACCTTGATGCGCGGGTCGTAGGTGTATCCGTTGTAGATGACGTCGTTGCCGAAAACTCCGTTGAGGAATACCGAGACGTCGAGATTCTTGTAGTTGAACGTCAGGTTGAGGCTGGCCGTGAAGTCGGGATTGGGGTCTCCGATGATGCAGCGGTCCTTCTCGTCGATGGCGTAGTCGCCGTTCAGATCGACATACTTGAACTCTCCGGGCTGATCCTTGCCGTCGGAGCTCATGAAGCCCGGATCCTCGCCCTGCTGGATAATGCCGTCCACCCGGTAGCCGTAGAAGGCGTACATCGGATAGCCGATGGCGTAGATGCTCGGATTGGCGTTGAACATCGAGAGCGACTGCCCGCAGAATTCATACTGCATACCGGTCAGGTAGTCGGTGTTCAGACCGCTGGAGAGGGTGTTTCCCAGATCGGTGACCTCGTTGCGGTTTCTCGAGAAGATGAACGTGGCGGAGAGCGAGGTGTTCTTGCGGCTGATGATGTCTCCCTCGAGGGTGAATTCGAAACCGCGGTTGCGGATGTTTCCGTCGTTGACCCACATCTTGTCGTAACCGCTCGAGAGCGGGAGGTACTTTTCGCGCAGCAGGTCGGTCGTGTACTTGTCGTAGTAGTCGAACGTCAGGCGGAGCCGGCGCTTGAAGAAGGCCAGATCGGCACCGATGTTCCACTGGCGGGTCGACTCCCAGCGCAGGTCGGGGTTGGAGATTCCGCCCCAGAGGATATAGCGGTCGTTAGCGCCTTCGCGACCGGCCTCGTAACCGGGACCGATGGCCGTCTGCCACTTGTCGGCATACCAGTACTTTTCGGTTCCGTAGCGGTTCAGGGTCTGGTAGGGCGAGATTCCCTGATTGCCCGAGAGGCCCCAGCTGGCGCGGATCTTGAACTCGTCGAAGACGTTGAGCCGCTGCATCCAGGGTTCGTTGTGGAGTTTCCAGCTCACGGCGCCCGAGGGGAAGTAACCCCACTTGTTGTTCTTGCCGAACTTCGAGGAGCCGTCGGCACGCATCGTGAAGGTGAAGAGATACTTGTCGTCGAGCGTGTAGTTCAGACGTCCGTAGAAGGAGAGCAGCTTGCTGTTCTGATAGGTGTTGTTGATGACGTTCTTTTCGGGATTTCCGGCCTGCATGTTTTCGTTGCCCAGGGCGTCGTTGACGAATCCATAGGCCGTCGTACTGAGCGAGCGTGCCATGTTGTAGTCGTACGAGTGTCCGGCCATGACCGTCAGATTGTGCCGTTCGGCGAAGGTCCGCTGGAAGGTCAGGTAGGTTTCGCTCAGCACGTCCTGCGAGAGCGTGGTGTTCATCTGCGCGATACCGTCCATGTCGTGCGCATCCTGCGAGGTGTTCGAGGCGTTGTAGACATCCTGGATGGAGGTCGAGTAGTTGTAGTTGATCTGCGTGCGGAGTTTCAGCCCCTCGATGATTTCCCATTCGGCGGCCAGCGACGAGATCAGGTCGCGACCGACGGTTTCGTTCTTCACGTTTTCGGTGATGATGAGCGGGTGCGAGAAGTCGGTTTCCGACGAGACGTAGTAGTTGCCCTCCTCGTCATAGACGGGCCAGAGGGGATTTCGGCCGTATTCGAGCGAGTTGTTGACGTGGCGTTTGTCGATCGAGAAGATGTTCGAGGTCTGGAGCGTGAAGTTTTTGGCCAGGTTGTAGGAGCCGTTCAGGTTGATGTTTCCCTTGCGGTAGCTGTCCTTCTTGTAGACGCCCTCGTCGTCGAAGTAGTTGAGGCTCAGGTTGACGGACCCTCTGTCGGTGGAGTGTGCCAGCGATGCCGTCGTGTTGTTCACCACGGCGGTGCGCAGACACAGGTCGGCCCAGTCCGTATTGGACCACTTGCCCTGCTGGATCTCGATGAGCGACGGATAGTAGGTTCCGTTGTTGTACTGACCCGTGTAGAGGGCCGGCAGGCCGGCGTTTGTGAGCTCTTCGTTGGCGATCTGGGCCATCTCGAGGGGATTGCGCCAGATGTTGAGTTCGTCGGAGAACTGGCCGATGGTGGTGCGGTGGTTTACGGAGACCTGCGTCTGGCCGCCCTTGGCGCGGCGAGTCTGGATCAGGATGACGCCATTGGCGCCGCGCGATCCGTAGATGGCGGCCGAGGAGGCATCCTTCAGGATCTCGACCGACTCGATATCCGAGGGGTTGATCTGCGAGAGGTTGCCGGCATCGCCGATCGGGAAGCCGTCGACGACGATCAGCGGAGTGTTCGAACCGTTGAGCGAGCTGTTACCGCGGATTCGCACGACGGCTCCGGCACCGGGATCCTGCGAGGTGTTCATCACCTGCAGACCGGCGGCACGGCCCTGGAGAAGTCCCTCGATCGAGGGCGAGGAGATATCCTTGATGGCATCCATCTTGACGGAGACCACCGAACCGGTCAGATCGCTCTTCTTCATGCTTCCGTAGCCGATGACGACGACGTCGTCGATCAGGGCCTCTTCGGTTTCGAGGGCGATTTCGAGGAATGAGGTTCCGGGGGTTACGGCCACTTCACGGGTTTTGTAGCCGATGAATCCGATGGAGAGGACGGCGCCGTCCTTGGCCTGGATGGCAAATTTTCCATCGCTGTCGGTGCTGGTTCCGGTGGTGGTGCCTTTGACGATGATGCTGGCGCCGACGAGCGGGAGACCTTCGGCGGTTACGCGGCCCCGGATCTCGGTTTGCGCCTGTGCGCCGATCGAGGAGAACAGCAGAGCCAGGAGCAGCAACAGCCGTCTGCATCCCGAAGGTAGGTTGAAGTTGTTCATATTGCTTGGTCTTTTTTGTTGTTTTGAATTCAAAGTTGCTTTTCGGCGAGGAAGTCGCAGACGTAGACGAACGTTCCGGCGCTCCAGCCGAGCATGGGCGGAGTCTGGTATTCGTGGCTGACGTTGGCGTTGCCTTCGCGGACGTTGTATTTTTCCCAGAGGTTGTGTGTCTGGGCAAAGGTGGCGACGACCGTAGCGACGTATTTGCGGGCGATTCGGCGGGCCTTGGCCGAGAATCCGTAGCGGTCCAGCCCCCGGATGGCCAGGTAGGTGATCGGCGCCCAGCCGTTGGGATAGGACCACTGGTAGACATATTCGTAGGGTTTCTCCTCGCAGACGGCGATTCCGTATTCGAATTCCAGTCGCGGGAGGGCCTTTTTGACCAGCCGGCGGGCCTGTTGTGCGTCGGGAAGTCCGGCGTAGAGCAGGCTGAACACGGCGCCCGAAACTACCGTCGAACGACGGTCGTTGACGTAGTCGTAGTCGTAGTAGATGCCGTCGTCGGCCAGACAGAGCCGGTTGATGCGTTTGCGCCGCACGTCGGCCGCACGTTGCCACTCGGCCGCGGAGGCCTCATCGCCGAGCAGGGCGGCATAGCGTGCGAATGCCGTCTCATAGAAGTAAAGGTTGGCGTTGAGGTCGACGGGGCAGAAATCCTCGCAGCGGCGTTCGAACCGCGGATTGAAGTCCCAGCCGGATTCGGCTTCGGCGGCGAAATGGGCGCCGAGTTTCAGGAGTTCCGATTCGGAGAGTCCCTTTTTGCGGAAGTCGGTGCCGAGGCGCTGTCCGGCCGTGGCGACGAACTCCAGCCTGAGGGCCGTATCGGCCGACGAGGCGTAGTGGTTCAGTCCGCAGGGGGCGATGCGCCGGGTCATCCAGAAGTCGTATTCGCGGCGCAGGGTTGGGAATACCTCGGCCAGCCAGGCCGTATCGCGGGTCTGTTCGAAGATGCGGTCGACCATCATGCAGAGGAACGGCGGCTGCGAACGGTTGAGGTACCACGTCCGGCTTCCGTTGGGCATGAATCCGTAGCGGCGGACCAGATAGAGCATGTCTTCGGTGTTGTTGCGGGCCTGATCGAGGTGTCCATCGCGGATGAGACCTTCGTTGGCGAAGAAGGTGTCCCAGTAGTAGAGTTCCTGAAAGGTCTCGCCGGCACAGGGCACGGTATAGGGGCGAGGCAGACCGATGAGGGTCTGCGAATCGGTCGGGTTGAAGCGTACGGTGCCCTCCCACGAGGTGCGGATGAACTCCCTGACCCGGGCGATCTCCTCCTCGGAGCTCTTCGGGGCGGGGTTACAGGCCATGGATGCAGCCGCGAGCAGCAGCCAGAGACCATTCCGGAGAGCGTGCAGCGTAGTATGCGAACGATGGCTATTCATAGATTCCGGCAATTTCGTTTTCCGTCAGGATCTGCGGATTGGCGACAAACTCCTTGAAGTCCTCCTCCGAGACGCATCCGGGATAGGGCCCGAAGAAGTGGCTGGTATCCTTGTTCCGCCAGACAAGAACGTAGGCTACGGGCAGGCCCTCGATGGCTTTCAGCAGGGTTCTCGTCCACCAGTTGGCGACCGAGGTGTTGTTCTCCAGGCCGGTTTCGGTGAAGGCGAAGGGTTTGTTCTTGATTCCGGAGATGTGGTTGAGCAGGCGCATCAGCCGCAGCCCCTCCGTGGCGACGGACCACGAACTGCGGTCGTAGGCATCCAGTCCGAGGATGTCGACATATTCGTTGCCGGGCCAGAATTCCAGATAGGTCTCCTGCGAGCTGACGATGTCGGGCGAATAGACGTAGAGCAGGTTGTGGACCTGGCGCGTGTCGCGGAGGTACTCGACCGTAAAGCGCCACAGGGCGACATACTCTTCGGCCGTGCAGTTGCCCTTGCCCCACCAGAAACCGTTTCCGGTGTGTTCGTGGAAGGGACGGAACAGCACGGGGACATATTCGCCGCTTTCGGTTCGGAGCGAAAGCAGGAAGTCGGCCACCTTGTCGAGCCATTTGCAGTACTTTTCATGGAGTTCGCCTCCGGGGATGATTTTCCCCACGGCGGGGGTCGTGTCCCAGGCCGTGCCCTCGGTGACGGGGTTGGTGGTGTGCCATCCGATAGTGGTCACGCCGCCGCGGGCGTACGACTCCAGGATCCGGGCCTTGATATCCTCGAAGCGGTCGCCGTCGATGTTGGCCTCCTTGCCGAGTTCGATTTCGGCCAGGTCCCAGCCCATCAGCGCCGGATAGTCACCGCAGACGCTCTTGACATCCGAGCGGTCGGCATCGCCCGACCAGCCGATTCCGTAGAGCGACGAACATTGATGGCCGAAGAGCGTGTGGCCGTTTTGGGCCAGCGAGCGCAGATTCTCCAGCAGGTTTCGGGTTTGTTCGGTGGCCTGCGTATCGGTGACGGCAATCGGATCGGGTTGCGGTTGCGGGTAGTCACGGTCGGTGATGTCCGAACATCCGATCATGACCCATGAGGTGAGAAGAATGATTTGTTTCCACATAGTTGCAGGATTTTAGGTCTTATTTTTCGATATGATACATGTCCGGGAGTTGCGATTCGAGCAGGACGGGTTGCTGGTCGTTGGCGACGAAGACGCGGAAATCCTCCTCCGAGGCGTGCCCGACCCAGGGACCGAAGAAGTGGTCCGCGCGGTCGTGGGCGTTGCGCCAGACCAGGACGTAGCAGAGCCCTTTTCCGCGGATGACCGGCAGCAGCCATCGGGTCCACCAGTGGGGATCGGGGATTCCCTCGAGTCCGGTTTCGGTAAAGGCCGTGGGTTTGTGGTGCTGTTCGCCGAGCGACTGCAGTGTGGCGAGCATGCGCCGTCCGCCCGAGAGGAAGTCCCAGTCCTGCTGGCGGTGATAGGCGTCCAGTCCGAGGATGTCGACCCATTCGTCGCCGGGATAGCGTTCCAGATAGTGGCCGGCGTCGCGGAAGAGGTCCGGTGAGTAGATGTAGAGCAGGTTGTGGAGCCCCTTTTCGTCGCGCAGATAGGAGACCGTGAAGCGCCACAGCGCCTTGTATTCGTCGGGCGTGCACTGCTTTTCGCCCCACCAGAAGCCGCTCCCCGTGTTCTCGTGGAAGGGGCGGAAGAGAACCGGCACGGACGAACCGTCCTTCCCTTTCAGTGAGGCGAAGAAGGCGGCCAGCCGGTCGAGCCAGAGACGGAACTGGGCATGGTGTTCTCCGCCCGGGAGGATAGACCTGACGGCCGTGGTCGTTTGGCAGTCCCAGGCTGTGCCGCCGGTTTCGGGATTTTGGGGGTGCCAGCTCATGGTGTTCACCGCACCGCGTTCGTAGGCGGCGCAGAGCAGGCGGGCGATGGTGTCGAAGGGAACGTCGTCGATGCTTTGTTCGCAACCGGCCTCCAGTCCGCCGAGCTCCCATCCCGCCACAGCGGGATAGTCGCCGCAGCACTCCTTCACGTCGGAGCGGTCGGGTTCGTATTTCCAGCCGTGGCCGTAGAGCAGGTCATCCTGATGTCCGAACATGATCCCTTTCGACGGGATGCGGAAGAGATTCTCGTAGAGGGCGGCGGTGGCTGCGTCGGCCTGCGGATCGCAGGGACGGTGGCCGGCCGGGGCGGCGTCCCGGGAGCATGCCCCCAACAGCATGGAGGAGAGACAGGTGCAGAGTATGAGTCGGTTCATGGTTCGGTCAGATGATGATTTTTTTCTTGTCGTAATATTCGCGGAAGTTGTGCGGCGTGTAGCCTTTCCGTTTTTTGAAGATGCGGTTGAAGTTCGAGAGGTTGTTGAAACCGCACTTGTAGGCGATCTCGGCGATTGTGCTGGCGGGTTCGTCGATCAGCAGTCGGGAGGCGGCGCTGATGCGGATGTTGTTCAGGCAGTCGACGAAGTTGTAGCCGGTGTGTCGTTTGATGAAGCGGCTGAACGAGGGTTCGCTCATATTGACCAGCTCGGCCATTTCGCTCAGACGCACCGGACGTTGGTAGTTGCTGTTGAGATACTCCATGACGGTGCGGATGCGGCGGCTGTCGTAGGTATCCTCGAGTTTGCTGAAATGTGAGTGCGAGAGGACGGTGTAATCGGGGTCGTGCGCCAGCTGGTTGAGCAGCGAAAGGAAGATGAGCACCGAATTGAAGTTGTCGGTGCTGTGGATGAGCTGATGGATCGCCGATTCACTCTGGAGAATGGTCTTCTCCGAGAAGGCGATGCCGTGCTGGGCATCCTGCATCATCTTTTTGATGGGCGCGAACTGTTTCCGGTCGATGAATCCGCCGCCCTGGAAGAGGTCCGGAGCAAACTGGATCGTCACTTCGTAGATGTCGGCTCCGGGGGCGAGATTTCCGTCGAGCCAGGCGTGTTCGAGGTTCCGGCCGGTGATGAGGACCATTTCGCGGTCGCCGATCTCGGCCACGTGGTCGCCGACGATGCGGCGCGCCCCCTTGGCCCCCATGATGTAGTTCAGTTCGTATTCGTTGTGGATGTGTATCGGAAAGTTGAAGTTGCTTTTCCGACGTTCGAAGACCACGAACGTGTCCTGATCCGAGATGGGCGGAACTTCGGTGAGGATGTTGTAGCTTGTCATGGCAGTCAGGTTTTGTCGGCGGTGAGTTTTCCGATGCGGGAGATGATCTCCATGCACATGCGGCTGTTGTGGTAGGGGCATTTCCAGAATCCGGCCTTGTCGTCGTCCCGGTTGACCGAACCGTCGGGGCGGATGCTCCAGAACCATTCGCCGCCCTCTTTGTCCAGCAGATGGGTGCGGATGTATTGCCAGAGTCCGAGGGCGGCCTGCAGGAAGCGTTCGTCGCCACACTTCTCGTAGTGGTTGAAGAATCCGACGATTCCTTCGGCCTGCACCCACCAGTGGCGTTCCGTGTCGGTGGTACTCGTCAGCGGATCGAATTCGTAGGCGAGGCTTCCGTCGGGCAGCAGCCCATCGAGGCTCTTTTCGGCCAGGGTGCTGCTGACCGTCCGCACGCGCTCCGAGGAGTCCCGGGCCACCTCCGCCGCTTCGTCGAGGAGCCATGAGGCCTCGATGTCGTGACCGTAGGAGACGGTTTGCGAGGCGGCCTTCCACGAAGGGTCGAAGAAGAGATTCAGATGTCCGGTCCGTTCGTCGAACAGGTGTTCGGTATGGATGCGGATCAACTGCAACACGGCCTCGCGCAGACGGGCGTCGGGCCAGATTCGTAGCAGATTGGTGTATGGCTCCAGCAGGTGCAGATGGGTGTTCATGCTGAAGTACGTATTGGCATCCTTGTCGCTCAGACGCATGTCCTGCAGGGGCTTCCAGTCTCGCGAGAGGGCCTCGACATACCCATCGGCCCGGGGATCCCGGACCTTTTTTTCGAGGGTCTCGAAGAGAGCCCGGGCTTCGGCCAGGGCATCGGCATCACCCGTGGCGCGGGCATATTCGCTCAGTCCGTAGATGGCGAATCCGAGGGCATAGCTCTGTTTTTTCGTCTCGAAGGGGTTTCCGTCCGGGGCGATCTCCCAGAATACGCCGCCGCAGACTGGGTCGATCAGGTCTCCGGCCAGAACGGTGTGGACCGTGCGGGCCGCATCGAGTGCACTCTTGAGGCGGGTTGTCCGGAAGATGGCCGAGAAGGCCCATAGCATGCGGGAGAGCAGAATGGCACTGATGCCCGCTTCGGGATGGGGCACTCCGTGGCCGTCGATGCGTCCGCACAACGGTTTGCCGTTGCCCAGGAAGTTGATCCAGAAGGGGAGAATGTCCCCGGTCAGTTCATCGGACAGCTCTTTTTTCCAGCGAAGAAGATCCGTATTCATGATTCGAGATTCTGTTTTTTGCGACGCTGGTTCAGGGCGTCGGCAATTCGGTTCATACGTTTTTCATTGAGCGGGTAGAGGAGGATGGCCGCAGTGGCCAGCAGCGATCCGGCCGCGGGCAGCCAGCTCATCATCAGCCGTACGCCGTATACGGCATCGGCACTCTGGACCGCCGCCGACTGATCGTAGTGGAAGGCGGTCAGCAGCCACCCCGTCACGGCGCCGCCGAAGGCCCATCCGAGTTTCTGCGACATGGACGACGACGAGAGGATGAGTCCCGTGGGGCGTCGTCCGCTGCGGAACTCCTCGTAGTCGACGATATCGGCATACATGCTCCACAGCAGCGGGAGAACGACTCCGGCGGCGATGCTCGTGAGGGCCTGCAGCGCGAAGAGCCATCCCAGTTCGTCGGGACGGAGTCCGAAGAAGAGAACGCTCAGTACGGCGGCCGCAGCCATCGCCAGGGCGAAGGCGCTCTTTTTGCCGAATCGGGAGGCCAGCGGTACGGCTAGGGCCACGCCGGCCATGTTACCCAACTGTCCCAGCAGCAGATAGATCGTTCCGAAGGTCCAGCCCAGATGGGGCAGCTTGTAGGCGCTGCGGACGTAGTCCGTGAAGTAGAAGATGGCCACGCCGTCGCGGATCGAGTTGAAGAGCAGCACGGCTACCCCGGCGACGAGCAGAATCCACCAGGGGGCGTTCCGTAACAGGCTCTTCAGATCGACCAGGACGGAACCCCTGGCATTCGGGTCGTTCGGGACCTGGATGCGTTCGCGGGTCCAGCGGAAACAGAGCCAGAAGAGCACGGCACAGATGATTCCGATGACGGCCACGGCACAGGTCCAGGCTTCGGGCATGCCCGAGATGGCGATATCGCTGCCGGCTACCGAATCGCGGAGGATCGACTCCTCGCCGCCGCCGAGTTTGCGGGCGAAGAGGTCCACGAGGGGTTGCAGCACCATGAAGGTGATCAGACTGCCGGCATAGGCGAAGAACATCCGGTAGGAGGAGAAGATATTCCGCAGTCTGGTGTCGGGGGTCATCACCCCGAGCAGCGAGGCATACGGGACGTTGACCAGCGTATAGACCATCATCATGGCCGTGTAGGTGACGTAGGCCCAGACGAGCTTTCCGGTCATGCCGAGGTCGGGGGTCCAGAAGGTCAGCACTCCGATGGCCGCGAACGGCAGGGCCCCCCACAGCAGATAGGGACGGTAGCGGCCCCAGCGGCTGTGCGTACGGTCGGCGATGAGGCCCATGAGGGGGTCGTTCAGCGAATCCCAGATCCGGGTCACCAGGAACATGGTTCCGGCGGCCGCCGGCGTGATGCCGAAGACCCGGGTGTAGAAGAAGAGCAGATACATGCCGAAGATCTTCCAGAACATGCTGGAGGCCATGTCTCCGAATCCGTATCCGACCTTTTCGCGGAGTGTGACACGATCGTTCATGCGTGCGTGAGTTGGTATTGGAGGTTTTTGTCGATCAGTTCATTGAGTCGTTTGACCGAGGCGGCCGAGGTGAGTCCGTCCTGCGGGGTATGGAGGCAGTAGTCCACCAGCCGGTCGATCGTCGAGGTGGCGACGTGCATGCGCGTGTCGCTCGAGGCGTAGTAGAGCAGGACGCGGCCATCCTCGTCGGCGATCCAGCCGTTGGCGAAGAGGACGTTCGAGACGTCACCGACGCGCTCCACCTCTTCCGGGGCGAGGGTATATCCGGCGGGTTCGGCGATCACCCGCGAGGGGTCGTCCAGAGCCGTCATGTACATGTAGAGGACATACCGCAGTCCGGCGGCGCAGCCCCGGACGCCGTGGGCCAGATGGAGCCAACCCCGGGGGGTGCGGATCGGCTGGGGCCCTTCGCCGTTCTTGACTTCCTTGATGGTGTGGTAGAAGCGTACGTCGATGATCTTCTCGTCGCGGATCACCGCATGGGTCATGTCGTCGATCAGCGCCCATCCGATACCGCCGCCAAGGGCGCCGGCGTCGATGAAACCCTCCTGCGGACGGGTGTAGAGGGCATATTTTCCGTTGACGAATTCGGGATGGAGGACGACGTTCCGCTGCTGGGTCGGAGACTGGATGTCGGGAAGACGCTCCCAGGTCCGCAGGTCGCGCGTGCGGACTACGCCGGTCGAGGCGATTGCCGAGGAGAGGTCGCCGGGAGCGGCCTGCGGATCGTGTTTTTCGACGCAGAAGATGCCGTAGATCCAGCCATCCTCGTGAGCCGTGAGGCGCATGTCGTAGAGGTTGGTTTCGGCCGGGTTGAGGGTCGGAATGGTCAGTGGGTGGTCGTGGAACCGGAAGCCGTCGATTCCGTTCTCGCTCTCGGCCAGGGCGAAGAACGATTTGCGGTCGTTGCCTTCGACGCGTACCACCAGCACGTATTTTCCGTTGAATTTGATGGCTCCGGAGTTGAACGTGCCGTTGATGCCGAACCGTTCGAGCAGATAGGGATTGCTCTGCGGATTGAGGTCATAGCGCCAGAAGACGGGGGTGTGTTCGGCCGTCAGGATCGGGTACTTGTAGCGGGTCCATACGCCGTTGGTCCAGGCTGCGGGGTTTTTCCGTCGGAGCAGTTCTTCGTGGTCCGAATTCAGGGCAGAGATGCGTTTTTCGAAATCGAAACTTGTCATAAAAGCAAAACGTGTAAATTATTTTAGTTCCGGAAGATCCGAAGGGCGAAGCCTCCGGCTGGAGCCATGGGGATCTCCAGCGTGCGGTCTTCTCCCAGCGGACGGATTTCGTGTCGGTAATCCTGTCCGTACTTGGCGGCATTGGCCCCGTCGCGGAAGATCTCGACCGTATAGGAAGCTCCCGGATCGAGGAATCCGAGGTCGAGAGTCAGCGTACGCGGCGAGTGGCCGGTAAGACCGCCGACGTACCACGTATCACCCGAACGGCGGGCCGTGACGGCAAACTCGCCGATGCGTCCGTCGAGGGCGACGGTCTGGTCCCAGACGGTTGGAATGCGGCAGATGAAATCGCGGCATTCGGGTTCGCGGTCGTAGTTCGATGGCGAGTCGCAGAGCATGGCGAGCGGTGCGTGGAAGAGGATGTATTCGGCCAACTGCCGGCAGCGGGTTCCCTGGCTCATGGGGCGGGAGCGCTGCGGGGTGAAGAGTCCGTGGGCGGCGTTGAGCATGGCTCCGGGGGTATAGTCGACGGGGCCGGCCACCATGCGGATGAAGGGCATCGTGACGTCGTAGGTGACCTGGTCGACGGACTCTTCGGACCATTTCATCTGTTCCAGACCGTGAACGCCTTCGAAATTGACGACGTTGGGATAGGTGCGTTGGAGTCCGGTCGGTTTGAAGATCCCGTGGAAGTCGAGCATCAGACCGTATTTGGCGGCCGTTTCGGCGGCGCGGTAGAGGAATTCGACGATCTGTTGGTCGTCGCGGTCCATGAAGTCGACCTTGAAGCCCTTGACACCCATTTCGGCGTAGTGGCGGCACACCTCCTCCATGTTGCGTTCGAAGGCGCGGAATCCGGCCCAGAGGATGATCCCTACCCTTTTCCGGGCGGCGTAACGGAGAATCTCCTCCAGATCGAGCTGATCGTTGCCGCCCTTCATCAGGTCGGTTTTGTCCTTCGACCAGCCGTCGTCCATGACCAGGTATTCGATGCCGTTTCGGGCGGCGAAGTCGATGTAGTATTTGTAGGTGGGGGTGTTGATTCCGGCGGTGAAATCCACGCCGTAGAGGCCCCAGTCGTTCCACCACTCCCAGGCGGCCTTTCCGGGGTGGATCCACGACGTGTCGGCGATGCGGCAGGGGCTGGCCAGCCGCATGACCATGTCGTTGTCGAGCAGATCGCGGTCCTGTCGGGCGATGAGGATCGTCCGCCACGGGAAGCGGGCCCGGGGTGCGGCTTTGGCCAGGAAAGGTTCATACTCATCGACGATGTTCTGCAGGTTGTCGTATCCGCCGTCATGGGTCCGTTTCGGATAGGGGGCGAAGACTCCGCGCAGGGCCGTTTGGCCCTCTGTGTGGAGGAGGTACATGCCGGGATAGGACTCCAGATCGGCTTCCGTGAAGCAGAGGTTCACGTGACGGTCGGTGGTGACGACCAGCGGCAGAAAGGCCAGTCGTGCAGGATCCATCTGTGAGAGGGGACCCGACGTGTAGAGGTTTTCGAACGAGGATTTGAACTGTCGTCCGAAGGGGATGATCTCCCTGCCGTCGCTGTCGCGCACGTAGGGGACGTGGCAGTTCCAGTCGGCCGGGAATCGGGCTCCGGCCTCTTCCGCGCGGATGATCAGCGGTTTGTCGAGATTCGAGACGAACCGGTAGGCGACCCCGTCGTCGTAGGTCCGGACCTCGAGCGAGAATCCCTCGCGGAAGTCAGCCCTCAACCAGTTGTAATGCTCCTCGACCCGGTTTCTGATATAGAAGGGGGTTTCGAACGAGGAGTTGGTTTCACCCGTCCGGATGCGGGCCGGGAGCATCCGTTCACCCCATTCGGTACCCTCCTCGAGGGTCATGCCGACGGGTGTCGGGGCAACGACGCAGAAACCGTCGACCTGTACTTCATACGAAATCCGGGGTCCGAACGTGAGTTTGATTTCAATGCTCCGGTCGGGAGAGAGCAGGGATGCGCCGTGCAGATTGCGGGCCGATGCGCAGAAGCCGGAGAGTCCGACGGACAGAAGCAGCAGAAGAAGTTTTTTCATGGTTTTCGGTCGGTAATGCAGGTCAGTCATGCGGAATCGGGTGTGAATGGAGGCCCGTTTTTCCGTTATTGCAGTGTAAAAGTAAGCGATTCGGAAAGCATCTGCAATGGATTTGTCGCAGATGGATTTAAAAGTATTATGATTGGATAATATAATATCATTTTGACGTGCCGGAAGAGGGGTTTGCTGAAGGAATTGTGTCAATATATGCCGCTGTTGGTACGCTTATGAGGGAAAAAGGAGTCGTTGTGTCGGATGCTAAAGTCTCGTTTTGGTAGTATACTGCGCGCATAATGATACTTTTTTATCAAAATGTGGTACCCTCCCTCGTTTTTTATGGAGATCCGATTCGGGACGTTTATTTTTACGTCGTAAAAACCTGTTTTGGAACCTAAACCTAATCACTTCTATGAAACATTTCTGGAAAATTTTTGCCGGGATGACGTTGGCCGCACTCGTCTCGGTATCGTGCGGCGAGGACTCCACCGAGACCTTCCCCGACAAGGGCTGGGGCGAACTAACGACTCCGGTGTTGTCGGTCTCCGATGAGGAGGTGGCTCTCGATGCGGATTCGGCCGATCAGGAGGCGTTGACCCTCTCGTGGACCTCGGCCGGCGACGATGCCTCCATCCGTTATGAGCTCTATCTGAATGTGGCGGGCTCGGATCTTTTCTCGGGCTACAAGCGCGAGATGGGCAGCGATCTGACGTTGTCGTTGACCCACGGGGAGTTGAATACGCTGATCATGACCGAATTCGGCGGACGGAGCGGCGAGCGCTTCGAACTTCGGGCCTGCGTCTATGCCCGGACGGACAACTACCTTCTCGAGGAGAAGTGCTCGGAGGAGGCGGCCTTTGCCGTGACGACCTACGAGGCGCAGATCATCAAGCCGGCTTCGCTCTGGATGATGGGCGGTGCTTGCGAATTCGGTTGGGACCAGGCTATCGAGCTTCCGCAGAATGATCAGCAGGCGGGTGTCTATACGGCCGAGAATGTCGTGCTGAAGTTCGGTAAACCGGCCGACAACAAGGGATTCAAATTCTATATCGAGGAGAATGGCAGCTACCCCTTCTATGGACAGCTTCTCGAGGGCGAGTTCGGCCAGATCCAGGTTTTCGCGACGGAGAACGACGGTGATTCGCAGTTCTATCCGCTGCAATACGGCTACGAGAGCGGCCTCTACACGGTTCGTGTGGACCTTAACGCGATGCAACTCACGCTGACCAAGACCGGTGATGTCTCGGAGTTTGATCCCGAAGCGGTGCTTTACCTGCTGGGTGACAATCTGGATTACGGCTGGACGATGGTTGAGGAGAATGCCCTGCTGCCGGTTGGCGAGAACGTCTACGAGAAGACGCACTTCTACCTCCGGGCTGAGAGCAGTTTCAAACTTTACTTCCACGACTGGACGGAGTTCATCCGTGACGATTCCGCTTCGGACTACTGGACTCTCAAGCAGAAGGGCGAGACGGATGGCGATATCCGCTTCGTTCCCGGAGATCAGGGGCTTTCGTCGGGTTACTATACGGTTCGTGCGGATCTCAATGCGAAGAGTGTGACGCTGACGCTCGAAGGGGCGGCTTCGGCCTATCCCGACCAGCTTTACCTCTTCGGTCCGGCCACCTCGGCGGGCTGGGATCTGGCCGGATCCATTCCGATGACCAAACTCCGCGACGGTGTTTTCCAGGCCCGGGGCGTGGAGATCAGTGTCGGGACGGCCAATTCGGACGATCCTAAGGGCAACGGCTTCAAGTTCATCATCTCGAATACCGAATGGTTGACGCAGTACGGAGCCAAGGCGTCGTTCGACGAGGGTTACCGGGGCTGGGAACTGGTCGAGAGCGGAGATGCCAATCAGTTCTATCCGCTGCTGATGGGCTTCGGGTCGGGAAGCTGCGACATCACGGCCGATCTGACGACCATGACCGTGACCTTCGAAGCGCAGTGATGCCACCCCGTCGGAGCATGAAAACGAAGCCGGGCCTTGTGTGGAACAAGGTCCGGCTTCTGCGTGGTGCGGGGATCGGCTTCGGGCGTCAGAACGAGATACCGACGCGCAGTCCGAAGTTGTTGAGGTTGTTGACCCGGTAGACCAGTACGTCGCCCTCGTTGGTGGCGTAGCTGTAGTAGAGGGTCACGTGGATGCCCATACGGTAGTCCGGACGCGGGAAGATCGAGACGCCGACCTCGGGCGAGAGGTAGAATCCCCACGTCTCGGTGTATTGGCGCACGACGTAGTAGTAGGACGAAAGTTCGGCGTAGCTGGCACCCAGCTTCAAGCCGACGTACGGTTGGAAGACACTGTCCGTAAGCCAGTTGTAACGGCTTGCAACGCCGAACGGCAGCTGGAACAGCGCATGTTTCTGATTGGTCGTCAGGGCTGCGCCGTCGCCCAGATCGAGCGTCTGACGGTCGATGCTCTCCAGATTGGTCTGGTACGAAAGGAAGGGACCTACGGTGATGGCCGGCGTGACGAAGTAACCGCCTTCGAAGTTCATGCCCCAGCCCGAGGTCTTGTCGGCCAGAGAGTTGTCGAGGGGTACGCCCATCTGCCAGTCGACATTGATGTAGGTGTTGGGGATCAACTGCGCTTTGCCCGGCAGAGCAACTGCCAGCAGGACGACGCAGCATGCAAGGATTTTGAGGTATTTGGCTGTTTTCATGATCGGAAGATTTTGAGTTGGACTATTTGGTCAGATAGGGTGATTGGACGAAGGCCTGATCCACGCCGTCGATCGTACGCTGCAGATTGAGTTCCGAGTCGTTGGTCAGCAGACCGCCGATGAACGTATCCCAGACAATGGGGAGTTTTCGGTTGTTCTCCTCTTCGGCCTCGAGGTTGACCATCTCCATGAGCAGCGAGCCGGCCGTGTAGCCGTAGTAGACGCTGTAGGGGCAGTGCCAGCCGTTCCAGTTTCCCCAGTATCCGGGGGCCCAGTAGTAGGGATAGTACCACCACCAGTAGGGGTTGTTGTAGCCGACGAAGTAGGTCTCCTGGCGCACGTAGCTGAGCTGCAGGCCGACGGCTGCCAATGTTTTGTCATCCGTTCGCGTGTAGCCGGCGTTGTCCATCCGGGCGGCCACGGCGTCGATGATCGTCAGGGCGTCGTCGTCTTTCCAGTACTCGGTCCGGTTGTTGTTGCCGATGATGAGGATACTGTCGGGGAGGAAGTAGGTGTCGATTGCGGAGAAGTCGGTTCCCGAATCGTGGGCGGTGTAGACCAGATAATCCTCGTGGAGATCCGACGTCGAGGGGTCTTTCTGGCACGAGCAGAACGCTACTGCGGCGAGTGCGAACGCAAGGTAACGGAGTTGTTTGACGTTCATGATGTTTTTGATTTTTGGTTTGCTGTTCACCCCACCCCAAATTTCGTTCCCGGGTGGGCCGCAAACGGCCTTGCGGTCCGAACGGGACACGAAAAAACCGGAAATCCGCAAAACGGGATTTCCGGTTGGCTCCTGTGGTTCGGAAACGGGTCTGTTACCGATACTTGTGTGAGATGAGGGTCATGAACTCCTCGCGGGTTCGGTGATCCGAGAGGAAGATGCCCGTGAAGGCGGAGGTCGTTGTGGCGGACTGCTGCTTCTCGATGCCGCGCATCTGCATGCACATGTGGCTGGCCTCGATGACGACGGCCACGCCCATCGGGCTCAGCGCCTCCTGGATGCAGTCGCGGATCTGGACCGTCAGCCGCTCCTGGACCTGCAGCCGGCGGGCGAAACATTCGACCACGCGGGCGATTTTCGACAGTCCGGTGATGTAACCGTTGGGGATGTAGGCGACGTGGGCCTTGCCGTAGAAGGGCAGCATGTGGTGTTCGCAGAGCGAATAGAGCTCGATGTCCTTGACGAGGACCATCTGCTTGTACTCTTCGCGGAACGTTGCCGAGCGGATGATCTCCAGCGGATTTTCGTCGTACCCTTTCGTGAGGAACGACATGGCCTTGGCCACGCGTTCGGGGGTTTTCAGCAGCCCTTCGCGTGCGGGATCCTCGCCCAGCAGGCGCAGGATTTCGCTATAGTGACCTTTGAGGGCTTCGATCGTCGCGGCGTCGAAGCGCTCCTCCTTTTCATACAGTTTTGTCTCCATGATGGGGCAAAGATACGAATTATTTCATGATCTGGTCGATGACCCGTGAAGTCCGGGCGGCGGAGCGTCCGGTCGAGGGGCAGTGACCCACGCCGCGGAGTTCGTCGACGATCGTGCGGATCAACGGTCCCTGGATATGCTCCGGGGGTGCAATTTCGAAGCGTTCCGTACCGTCGGGCGTCTGCAGTTCGATGGGCGGGAAGGCGAAGGTGGCAAAGCGAACCGAGCCGCGGGTGCCGGCGATGAGCACCGAATCCTCCTGCTCGTCGGGGCGCGAGACGAAGCTCCAGAGCCCGGTTCCGCGGGCTCCCGAGCGGAACTGCAGCAGCGCCGAGACCGTGTCGGCCACCTCGTACAGCCCGCCGAGATTGCTCTTCGTCCCCTCGGCTGCCGAGATCTCGCCGAGCAGGAAGTCGAGGATGTCGAGCGTGTGGGGGGCCATGTCGTAGAAGTATCCGTCGCCGCCGACCTCGCGGCGCAGACGCCAGGGCAGATGCTCCGGATCGCGGTCTTCGGGCCCTGCGGGGCGCAGGTAGCGCACCTCGACGCGTTGCGGCGTACCGATTCTTCCCTGGTCTATCAGCTCCTTGATTTTCAGGAAGTAGGGCAGCGCGCGGCGGTAGTAGGCCACGTAGAGGGGGACACCGCAATGCTCCGCAGCGGCGATCATCTCCCGGCATTCGGCGTAGTCCATCGCCATGGGCTTCTCGACATAGACGGGTTTGCCGGCCTCCATGACGCGGATGGCCAGTTCGCGGTGCGAGGCGGGCGGCGTGGCGACGTAGACGATGTCGACCCCGGGATCGGCAATCAGCTCCGCGGCGTCGGTGTAGTAGCGGGCGACGCCGTGACGGCGGGCGAAATCGGCCGCCCTGGCCTCGTCGCGCCGCATGACGGCCACCAGCTGCGAGTGGTCCAGCCGGTACATCGGCGGGCCGCTCTTGCGTTCGCAGACGGCTCCGCATCCCAGAATGCCCCAGTGTACGGTTTCCAACGGCTTCATGACGTACGGCTATTTTTCGGTTGCCGCCTCCAGCGAGTGGAGGTATTCGGCCAGTTTGCGCACGGCGCGACCGCGGTGCGAGACGGCGTTCTTCTCCTCGGGCGACATCTCGGCGAAGGTCCGCTCGCAACCGTCGGGGATGAACAGCGGATCGTAGCCGAACCCTTCGTGACCGGCCTCGTGGTCGATGATGCGCCCCTCGACCACCCCTTCGAAGAGGTGTTCCTCGCCGTTGAGGATCAGCGAGATGACCGTACGGAAGCGGGCTCTTCGGTCGCTCTTCCCCTCCAGATTGCGGAGCAGCAGGCGGTTGTTGGCTGCAAAGTCGTGACCGTCGGTGGCGTAGCGGGCCGAGTGGACCCCGGGGGCGCCGCCCAGTGCGGCCACCTCGAGTCCCGTATCGTCGGCAAAGCAGTTCTCGCCCGTGCGGTCGTGGATGTAGCGGGCCTTCTGCGAGGCGTTGCCCTCGAGGGTCTCCTGCTCTTCGGGAATCTCCTCGGTGATGCCGCACTGACGCGGTGTCACGAGGGTGAAGCCATCGCCCAGTACGGCCTGTACTTCGCTGAGCTTGTGGGCGTTGTTGGTGGCGAATATGATCTTCATGGCGTGTGTTTGGTTTCGATTCGGCTGCGAAGGTAGTCAATTTTCCGGAAATCCCGAACCGGACTCCGCGTCGCGGCCCAGATGTCCGAGTTCGTAGTGTTCGTAGCGGGCGAGGACCTTGCCGCCGCCCAGCAGGTAGAGGTCGTCGCAGACCCCCTCGATCAACGGAATGCGCGTCGAGGTGAGGATCACGGTGCACCCCTTGCTGCCGAGGTGGAGCAGGAGTTGCTGCATGACGAAGATCCGCTCGGGCGTCAGTTCGCGGAAGGGTTCGTCGAGCAACAGGATGCGTTTGCCGCGCATCAGTGTGAGGATGATGCCGAGGTGTTTTCGGGCCTCGGCGCCGAGCGAGGCGGCCTCCGTGTCGAGCGGCACGGGGAAGCGGCGGAGCAGCGCCTCGGGATTGACCTTGCGGTCGAACCAGCGGACCAGTCCGATGCAGTCGCGGGCCGTCAGTCCGGGCCAGAAGCGGGGATCGGCCTCGAGCAGGACCATTTCGCGGCGTTGCAACGGGTGTCCGGCCTCGGAGATTGTCCCGACTTCGGGTTGCAGGTCGCCGTAGATGGCCCGCAACAGGGCCCCGCGCCCCTCGCCCGCAATGCCGTGCACGGCACTCTGGGGCAGGTGCATCGTCACGCCGTCGAGCAGCATCCGCTTACCGTCGCGGATCCGAAGCGAATCAATCGTAATCATGGAGGTAACGGTTCAGGTTGCGTTCGGCCCGCAGGGCGTAGCTGACCATGAGGCCGAGGCTCAGGGGCAGCAGCACGGGGAGGATGAAGCCCGCCAGTCCGAAGCGTTCGGCCATGGGTCGCCGGGGAGTCTGCCCGGGGTGGTAGCGGGCGTATTTGGCCACCACGGCGTAGAGCAGCGCCAGGGCCGAAAGCGGCGCCCAGGCTACGGCGATCCAGGCCGTACGGGGATGGGCCAGGATGGCCAGCAGGGCGAAGGGGATGGCCAGCAGGAAGTAGTTGCGCCAGGCGGTGAGGACCTTGCGCACGAGCAGCCGGCTGGCGTTCATCTCCGGGAGTTGCAGCATCCGGAGGGGTTCGCAGTCGTGGTAGAAGCCGCCGCACGCAATGGCCGCGACGTAGAGGGCCGGGAATCCGGCCGCGGGCAGCAGGATGCAGAGAATCAGTCCTGCGGCGGCGAACCACACGGCCGTGAGGTGGCGCCGCAGTCCGACGGTCCATTCGGGCGAACCGGCGAGCCGTTCGGGACGGATCCAGCGTGCGGTGTGGAGATGTTTTGCGTGGGGCGAGGACATGGCGGTCAGCGGACGACGCCGAGTTTGGCGAGCCGGTCGTCGAGGTCGATCTTCTCGATGATGGTCTTCACCACGAGGTCCATCTCCGAGCCTTCGGCATAGTCGGCCGGGCAGACGTGGTTGACGCGGTTGTCGTGGATGAGTGACGAGAGCTCCTTGCGGGCGCCCTTCTGGTCGGGGTTGTAGACGGCGATCGAGTGTCCGCCGTAATTCTTCACCAGCCGCATGCAGGGGATGTCCGTCGTTCCGTCGCCGACGTAGATCATGTGGCTGAACGGCACGGGGCGTTCGTTTTCGGGGATGTAGCGATTGACCAGCTTCGAGTCGAAGACCGACTCGACCCCCTTGTTGATCTTGAAGATGAACTGTGTCTTGTTGGTGTAGTTGACCGCTACGGCGGGCCAGTAGGCGATTCCGTCGACGTCGTAGAGGAACGAGCAGGCGTAGATTTTGCGGAATTCGTGGGCGATCTCCGTCCCCTCGATGATCTCTTTCAGTCCCGAGGAGTTGATGTAGTGCAGGATGCGGATTCCGCGCTCCTCGCCGTAGCGGTTGATCCGCGCGAACCACTCCTTGACACCGTTGAAGAGCGTGACGCGGCGTCCCGACTCCTGAAAGGCTTCGCGACGCAGCGACAGTCCCTTGGATTTGGCCTCCTGGATCATGCGGGCCATGTACGTAAGGACCATGTCGGCATCCTGGGTCTCGGCCAGCGAGTTGGCCTCCGACCAGAACTCCTTGTTGCTCTTCCCGACGGCCGGGATGAAGTCGTACTCCTGCATGTTTCCGGGGGCGAGCGTCCCGTCGAAATCGTAGATCAGGGCTATGGTGAAACGGTAATCCATGGTTTTCGGGATTTGATTTCTCAAAGATAACGTTTTTTTCCTATTTTTGCACGTGGTAATACATAGCGAAGTTTGAGAGTATGGATTTCAAGGAATTGATTGCCAAACGCCGTTCGGTCCGCAAGTTTACGGATCGTCCGGTTCCCGGCGAGGTGGTCGACCGCATCCTCGCGGAGGCACTGACGGCCCCTTCGGCCCGCAATACGCGTACGACGCGCTTTCTGGTGGTCGACGATCCGGCGCTGGTGGCCCGCATGGCCGAGATGCGCGACTACGGTTCGGGATTTCTGAAGAACGCCCCGCTGGCGATTGTCATTCTGGGCGACACCACGACGAGTGATCTGTGGCGGGAAAATGCCGCCATTTCGGCCACGGTGCTCCAGCTGGCCTGCGTTGACGAGGGGCTTGCCTCGTGCTGGGTCCACATCTGCGGGCGCCCGCGGCGCAAGGACGACCCCGAGGGGGAGAAGGCCGCCGACTTCCTGCGGAGTTTCCTGCCCATTCCCGAGTCGTGCGAACCGCTCTGCGCCATCGCCATCGGCTACTCCGACTTTGTGCCGGCGCCGCTGCCCGAGTACGACGACTGGTCGCGGGTCATCCGCCTGTGAGCGGGCTGGGACCGCCCCGCTCCCGAGAGACTGAGTGAACTGAGAGAGAACATTTCGAGAGACTGAGAGAGAATATTTTTAACCTAATCAGAGAGACCATGAAAAAGACCATTCTGACAAGCCTTTCCCTGATGGCCGCATTGATCCTCACGAGCTGTGGATTGCAGCAGAAGGAGACCGTTTCCGTCGAGATCTTCAACGAGGGGCTCCGTTACTGCGAGAGCACCTATCCCTATGAGGGCGGTATTCTCATTGCCAACTTCGGCTCCACGCAGCTCGACCCGCTCAACACCGAGGGCAAGGGCTATATCGTCCGCTACAAGGACGGCGCCTCGGAGGTGCTGATTCCGGCCGACGGCAACCTGTCGGGCCCCCGCGGCATGTACCTGCGTGACGGCCGCCTCTTTATCTGCGACGTGAACAAGATCGTCGTCTACAACCTCTCCAACCGCGAGGAGGCACCCCGGGTGATTGCACTCCCCGAGGGTGAGGCCTTCGTCAACGACCTGGCTGCCGAGGGCAACAGCCTCTACGCTTCGGTCACCAATACGGGCCATATCTTCCGCCTCGACATCACGGATCCGGCCCAGCCCGGTGAACCCGAGCTGTGGCTGGAGATTGCCGGCCCCAACGGTCTGGTGATCCGCGACGGTGCGATGTATGTGGCCTGCTATTCGCCCGACGGCCAGGCCCGAAGCGAGCATGTCATCTATCGTATCGCCGACCTGCAGAATCCCGTTGCGGAGCCTTTCGTGGCGGTTCCGGGCCAGTACGACGGCATTGCCTTCTCGGGCGATGGCAAGTCGCTCTACGTGACGAACTGGGCTCCGGCCGGCATCTCGCGCATCGACATGCAGACGCGGGAGATCACGCCCGTGGAACTTCCGCTCGAGCAGCCCCTCATCGGACCGGCCGACATGACCGTTGCCGAGGGCAAGATCTATGTGCCCGACCTGCCCAACAGCCGCGTGGTGATCTTCGAAGAGTAGACCGCCGCCTGCCCGAAAGCAAAAAGTCCGGAGTTTTCTCCGGACTTTTTGCTTTCCCTGTTTTGATCTCGGCCGATACCGTCTCCGGCCGTCCTTGCGCTATCGCCCCGTGACGGGCTTGATGTCCTTCACGCGCAGCTGCGTCGAGACCGTACCGCGGTAGTGGTTCTCGACAATCTGATAGCAGACGTCGATCGGTTTGCCGGCGCGGACCCATTCATAGTGCGTCGGTTGTTGGAAGGCGATGGCCTGTAGCTTCGTATTAGGTTTCTGACGCTGCATGAGGTCCATGCGGAGGTGTTCGCTCTCCATGCCGACAAGCTTGGCCTCACCGTGGTTGATCACGCCGTAGGTCACGAAGACCGGGGCCGTATTGCCGGGACCGAAGGGCTGGAAGCGGTTCAGATCCCGACGGAAGGCGGGCGTGATGTCCGAGAAGAGGAGCTCGCTGTCGATGTCGACCTGCGGGATGAGCATCTGCGGGTCGATGTTCTTCTCGACGAACTCGTTGAAGCGCCGGATGAACTCCCCGACGTTCTCGGGCCGCATCGTCAGACCGGCGGCATACATGTGTCCGCCGAAGTTTTCGAGCAGGTCCGAGCACGACTCGACGGCCTGATAGAGGTCGAATCCCGGCACCGAGCGGGCCGAACCGGTCACGAATCCGTTGCTCATCGTCAGTACGACCGTCGGGCGGTAGTAGGTCTCGATCAGCCGTGAGGCGACGATTCCGACGATGCCCTTCATCCAGCGCGGGTTGTAGATCACCGTGCTCTTCAGGCGCTTGAGTTCGGGATTCTGCTCGATGTATTCGTGGGCCTCCTGCGTGACGTGGCGGTCGATCGACTTGCGGTCACGGTTGTAGGAGTCGATGACGTTGCCGAATTCGGCGGCGACGCTTTCGTTACCCTCGATGAGCAGCTCGACGGCGGCATGACCGCCCGAAGGCGAGGCATTTTCGTCGTTCTCGTCCATGCGCATGCGGCCTGCGGCGTTGATGCGCGGTCCGATCTTGAAGACGATGTCGTCGATGGTGATGTTATGTTTGTCCAGTCCGCAGATCTTGATGATCGACAGCAACCCCTTCGAGGGTTCGCGGTTGAGGTTTTTCAGGCCGTAATAGGCCAGAATGCGGTTCTCACCCGTCAGGGGGACGATGTCCGAGGCGATCGAGACGACGAGCAGGTCCAGCAGGTTGAGAACCTGTTCGGCGGGGATGTGGTTCTTGCGGGCATAGGCCTGCACGAGCTTGAAGCCCACGCCGCATCCCGAGAGTTCGTCGAACGGATAGGAGCAGTCGACCCGCTTGGGGTCCAGAACGGCTACGGCCTGAGGAATCTCCTCGGCCGGGAGGTGATGGTCGCAGATGATGAAATCCACGCCCTTGCTTTTTGCATAGACCACCTTTTCCGTGGCTTTGATGCCACAGTCCAGAGCGATGATCAGCCCCACGCCCTTTCGGGCCGCGAGGTCGATACCCTTGATCGAGATACCGTAACCTTCGGTGTATCGGTCAGGGATGTAGAACATCAGGTTTTTGTGCCCGATCTGGCGGAGGAACTTGTAGACCAGCGCAACGGCCGTACAGCCGTCGACGTCGTAGTCGCCGTAGACCATGATCTTCTCGTGGTTGGCGACGGCCCGTTCGACCCGCTCGACCGCACGGTCCATGTCCTTCATCAGGAAGGGGTCGTGCAGATCGGCGAGGTTGGGTCTAAAGAACTTGTCCGCCTTCTCTACCGTGTCTATGCCTCTTTGTACGAGCAGATTGGCCAGTACGGGCGAGATCCGCAGAGCGGCAGCCAACATGGCTACTGTCGCGGGGTCGCCCTGAGGCTTCACTACCCAGCGTTTTTCGATAGGCATACGAGTTGTTATTTATATATTTCAACATTTAATTCTTCACTTAAAAATCTCACAACCAGACGTTTGACCTCCTCCATCGAGGGTGTCGAGCCGGTTTCCGAGGCGATCGAGGTGACGCCGCGGTCGGTGAATCCGCAGGGGTTGATGCGCGAGAACCAACTCAGGTCGGTTGTCACGTTGAGCGCAAACCCGTGCATGGTAACATAACGTGACGAGCGGACTCCTATTGCGCAGATCTTGCGCGGACGGCGCCCTTCGGCATCGATCCAGACGCCCGAGGCCCCGTGGATGCGTCCGCCGCGGATGCCGTAGCGGTCCACCGTGCGGATGACGGCCTCTTCCAGGGCGTCGATGTAGTCGCGCAGTCCGATTCCGAGGCATTCGAGATCCAGAATCGGATAGCCGACCAGCTGTCCGGGACCGTGGAAGGTGATGTCACCGCCGCGGTCGATGTGAAAGAACCCGGCGCCGGCCGCCTCGAGCGCTTCGCGGCTGACCAGCAGGTTTTCGGCGTGTCCGCTCTTGCCGAGCGTGTAGACCGGCGTATGCTCGACGAGCAGCACTTCGCCGGCCAGTTCCCGCCCGTGCGGGTCGGCCAGACGTGCGCAGTCGGCTGCCAACATCGGACCAAACGCCCCTCCGGCGTCCGTATTTGTCTCCGATGCGCGCCCGGCAGACGTACTTTCGTCCGCTGTTTTCGCCTCCGAAGCGCATTCGGCGGCTACCCTCTCGCCACACTCCCGGCTACCGGAACGTTTCCGGGCCAGAAGGGCGTCGAAGAGCTCCTGCTGCAGTTTCCAGCAGGCGGCATACTCCAGGGTTCCGAGGTCCCTCAGCAGGGCTTTCATTGCTACAAACCTTTTACGCTACGCAGGGCTTCTTCGGCCATGTACGACGAGCGGACCAGGGGTGCACTCGCGCAATAGCTGAAACCCATCTCCAGCGCCTGAAGTCTGTACCATTCGAATTTTTCGGGAGTGATATACGCCGCAACGGGGTAGTGCTCCAGAGTAGGCCGAAGGTACTGACCAAGCGTTACGATCCTGACACCCGCCTGTCGCAGGTCGTGCAGGGTCTGTAAAACTTCATCATCGCTTTCGCCGAGTCCGACCATCAGACCGCTTTTGGTCACGACACCCCGGCTGCTCAGGTAGCGCAGGGTCGCCAGACTGGTCCGATACCTGGCCCGGGAACGGACCAGCGGGGTCAATCGCTCGACGGTTTCGATGTTGTGCCCGATGATGTCGGGCTTCGACGCGATGACCGTATCCAGCAGGTCGGGTCGTGCGTCGAGATCGGGAATAAGGAGCTCAATTACGGCGTCGGGGTTCTGCGACCGGATCGCCTCCACGGTAGCGGCCCAATGGGCGGCACCGCCGTCGGGGAGATCGTCGCGGGTCACGGAAGTGACGACGACATACTTCAGTTTCATCAGGGCGACGCTTTCGGCGACCTTGCGGGGTTCGTCGGCATCGGGAGCCTCGGGACGCCCCGTTCGGGTGGCGCAGAAGCGGCAGCCGCGGGTACAGATCTCACCCAGGATCATGAATGTCGCGGTTCTGCGGCTCCAGCATTCGGCCTGATTGGGACAGCGACCGCTGCTGCAAATGGTATGCAGCCCGTGTTTTTCGACGATGTCGTGCACCTCGGCCCATTCTGGAGTTTGGCGGAGTCGGATCTTCAGCCATCCGGGTTTTTTGAGAACATCTACCTTGTCATGAAACTTCGGCATTTAAGTTCATTATTTTCCTATTGTTGCAAAAATAGAAAAAATAATTGACAATTCCCAATGTATCTTTTTGCTCCTGCTCAGCGAATCGCCCTTCCGGCCGGAGCCCGGGTTTTGGAACTGCGACTTTTTTGTATTATCTTTGTTGCATCGTATATGCGGGGCCTTTCGATTGCCCGAAATACCTTTTGTCGCGCCATGTGATTCATTTCAAGCCGATTCCATAGAGATATTCTGCCGAATTCCGGTCCGTTGCGACCGCATTTGCGGGGATATTGCGTCCATGCGTACAGCTCCGGTCCGGAATCTTGCAGTCCGTTTTTTGAAATTTTGTCTCTATGGAAAATCAACGACCTTTGAGCCTGGGTCACCGCCTGGTGGCCCGGCTGCGGAACGACCGCCTGATGCTGTCGCCCGATCTGCGGCGGGAGATCGTTGCCGCCTCTTACCGTCCGGTCCGTCTCGGCGGCTTCGGTGCGGAGGCCGACCGGAGGGCCTTTGACGCGAGCCGCGCCTTCGAACGGCTGGCCGATCTCTATCTTCTGCTTGGATCACCTGCCGCGGCACTCCGTTGCCTCGAACAGGCTGCTCTGGCTGCTCTCTGCGGCGAGGAGTACGGCTACGATGCCGAGTCGTTTCCCGCCCGTTTTCTTCGGATCCGTTTCTACCATCTCTTCGATCGGCTCATCGCCTGCCGGGCCTCCGACACCCGGCTTCGGGCCGTGCCGTTGGATCCGCAACTGGTCGCCGACGCCCGGCGATTGGGCGGCAGATACCTCTGAGTGTAAGCCGGTAATGAACTTCAGACAGAATCCTCCGGTTCCCTTCCGGGAAAAGAGAAGTGGCCCGATACATCGTATCGGGCCACTCAGGTTAGGTTAGTTAGGCTAATGAGAGTGGGAGAACCCCACGTTTGATACACAAATGTAGGCCAAATTTTATGATAATCCAAATATTTTGTAATATTTTTTTCAAAGGCGCAGAAAATATTTTACAGTTCGTAATTAAAAAAAATTAATTTTGCTCGATTTTATAAGTTTTTGTTTAAAGCGCCTGCCGGATTTCGCCGGCTTCGGCAGCCTGCACCTCGTTTTGCAGACTCTCCTCGGCCGAGGAGGTCAGGTGTCGGTGGCGATAGGTGGCCGGGGTCATCTGATACTCTTTTTTGAAGAGTTTGATAAAATGCGAGGTGTTGGGGAAGGTGCACTCGTTACCGATTTCGGAGATTGATTTCGAGGTGGAGATCAGCAGCAGGCGGGCATGCATCAGCCGCTGGCGGATATACCACTTGTGCGGCGGCATTTCGAAATGGCGCCGGAACTCCTTCTTGAACGAGGTGAGCGAACGATTGGTGAGTTTGGCCAGCTCCTCGATCGAGATATCCTTGAAGATGTGGTCGTAGACGATCTGTTCGAAATTCTCCCGGGCCGTATCGACGTTGTTGAGCAGTTTGCTCTTCAGGCAGCAGTCTTCGTGGGAGGCGATCAGATAGATCAGTTCGGTCATTTTGATATTCTCGGCCGTTTCGTCGTGGCGGAACTCCTCGTCACGCAGATAGTTGTTCGTGTTGGTGAAAAAGTTGCGCAGCGAGTTCCAGGCGGGCATGAAGATTTCGTTACGGTTGCGGCAGTTTTCGCACGAATGGTCGTTCGAGATGTTGAGCCCGTAGGTGATGTTCAGGTGCATGAGAATCTTCTGCAGCTTCTCGGGCGTATAGTAGAAGAGGATCTGTTCGAAGGGTTGTCCGCCTTCGGGGCAGTTTTCGGTGTAGTGGTGGCCGATACCCAGGTAAAAGACGTCGCCGCGGGAGAGGGTTTGGCGTTTGTCGCCGTCGTAGATGTTCTTGGTTCCGCGAAGGATGTAGCCGATGGCGTAGCGGGAGAGGACCTGTGTTTGGATTCCGTTGTGAAGTGGTTCCATGTACTTCACAATCATCGGTTGTTGGACCGATGAATTCATTGAATTCTTCATGTTAATTGTAATTTAAGTTTTTTGGAACAAAGCGTTGCGTCACATTTGTCCGAACTCAAATATACAATTAAAACTTTTCAATCTACTATAGTGAATAGCATATTTAGGCACAAATGGTGAAATATGACAGTTTGTGCTATGTTTCAGACTAAATATATTATTGTAATAAGAGGATGCTCAAGCTTCCGAGCGTGAGCAGGAGATAGAGAATGAGCGTCGGAAGTCGGTGGATCCGAACGAGAAGGAAGGGAATCAGAATGGCCGACGGCACGGCCAGCAGCAGGATTTCGCCCGACGTCGATACGGGATTGAGCAGTGTGGGGATGAGCAGAATCAGCAGGAAGATCTGGAAGATGAAGATGGCCCGGGGTTTGTTTCCGGCGGCGTAGCTGTCGGCGAGGAAGAAGAAGAGGGCCAGCAGATCGAGCAGCAGGAGCGCTCCGAGGAGGATGAGATTCGGGATCGGGATGGCTCGTGCGGCCTCGAGGGCCGATCCGTTCGTAAAGGCTTCGACGGCCTGTTCAAAGGGGGCGGTGAAATCGCCTCCGGCTCCCCAGTTGACATATCCGAAGGCAAGGATCGGCAGTAGGAATCCGGCCAGGGCGACGACCGATTCGCGCAGTGTGCGGTGGAAGAGGATGATGGCCAGCGGCAACAGTGCGACAAGGGGCAGTGCCGCGGGAGCGGTGAGCAGCAGGATGCCCAGATAGAGTGATGCGCGGAACAGGGCATCGAAAGCATATCCGTTGCAGAACGAGCGTGCGAAGTTCTTCACCGAAAGGGCCAGCAGCGTATTGGCAACGAGCATCTGCAGTAGTCCCCCTTCGAGGGCGAGCCCCGCGGTGAATGCGGCGTAGAGCGGGATGGCCAGGCAGGTCCCGACGGAGTAGAGGTTGTAGCGCAGGGTCAGGCGTCCGAGACTCATGCCCGTGAAGAGCATCAGCAGCGCCCCGATTGCGCGGGTCCACCCCGGGAAGGCGCCTTGAAACTCCCCGAGCAACTCCTCAAGCGTCTTGACGGCGAACACTCCGTGGGTCGGGATGGCGAGGTTTTCGGGGTTGAATTCGCCCGTTAACGGGACCTTCCACATCGCGAGGGCCGTGATTGCCGCAAGCGTCAGAAAGGCCGGGACAAGCGGCTGCCGTGCGATGTTGAATTTCATGTCGATGTGTTTTTCGGGGTAAAATTAGCGAAAAAAGCTGAAAGTTGCGTAACTTTGTTCGATTCGGTATGTGGCGGGTCTTCGCCGTGTGCGCACGCCCTGTTGCCGAACGGATTGAACCGTGTGATCATGTTGGAGAATCAGTATCAGTACGAAAAGCGCGAGGCCGGTTGTGACGAAGCCGGTCGGGGATGTCTTGCGGGGCCGGTTTTTGCGGCGGCCGTGATTCTTCCGCCCGATTTTCACGATCCGTTGCTGAACGATTCGAAGCAGATGACCGAGCGTAACCGGGACAAACTCCGTGTCATCATCGAGCGTGAAGCCATAGCGTGGGCCGTAGAGGCGGTTTCGGCGGCGCGCATCGACGAGATCAACATTCTCAACGCCTCTTTCGAGGGGATGTCGCTGGCCGCGGCCCGGCTCGATCCGGCTCCGGAGTTTCTGGCTATCGACGGCAACCGGTTCCGCACGCGTCTGGAGATTCCGTGGCAGTGCATAGTCAAGGGGGACGGGAAGTATGCCGACATTGCGGCGGCCTCGGTCCTTGCCAAGACCCATCGCGACGAGTATATGCGACATCTGGCCGAGGAGTATCCCCAATACGGGTGGTCGAAGAACAAGGGCTACCCGACGCGCGAACACCGCCTTGCCATTCGGGAGTATGGTCTTACTCCCTATCATCGGCTGACCTTCAACCACGAGATCGACCAGTTGGAGCTGCCGTTCGGGTGATGTCTCTCCTCCGTTGAATCCGGTCTATGGTCCGGTCCTTTCTGCCGATGTTCGCATCGGCCGGCTTGTCGTATCCGCCTTGGTTCTGCCGCTTGCTTGCTTTGGAGTACCTTTTCTTTCCGGTTCTCCTGCTTCGAGGTTCTGCGGCTCGGCAGTCTTCTTGCCCCGTGGCCTCAAGGCTCTGCGGCTTTACAGTCCCGCCGCTCTGCTGTCCCGCCGCTCTGCTGTCCCGCCGCTCTGCTGTCCCGCCGCTCTGCTGTTCCTCGGCTCTGCTGTTCCTCAGCCCTCTACGGCCTTGGCCACTCTTTTCTTTTGCCTCGACTCCTCTTCTCCCCGCTCCTTACCCTGCACCGCTCCTCCAACAAAAACGGCTCTCCACCCATGTGGAGAGCCGTTTTTCAACATTCGATCGAGACCGGATTCTATTGGTACTGATATCCCAGCGTCTTGGATGCCGCATAGGAGATCTTCAGCGCGTTGGCACGGCGAAGCTCCTGCTTGACGTCGGTTATGATACCCATCTTGGTGGCCTGGTCGGCCTTCAAGCAGATGGTCATCGAGGCGCGGTCTGCTTCGCTGAGCTTGTCGCGTTCTGCGGCTACGAAATCCAGAATGTCACGGGTCGATTTGTAGGAGTCGTTCAACTGGATGCGGGGCGCGGTACCGAACTTTGCCTGCATCAGCAGCGACGGGGGACCGATGTGGATGAAGCTGACGAGGGATTTTTTCTCGAGCTTCTGCACTTCGGTAGCTTCCGGGAGCTTGTATCTCACGAGCAGTTCCTGATCACGCATGGTCGTGGAGACCATGAAGAAGAAGAGGATCATGAAGATCACGTCGGGAAGCGAAGCGGTCGAGATAGCGGGGACTTCTTTTTTGTCTCCCGTCTTTTTCATTACTGCCATGGCTTACTTACCTTTTAATATTACGTGGTTCTGCTTCCGAAATCTTCAAGGGCACAGCTTTTGCTACCGCATTGCGCTCGTCCTCGGTGAGTTCGCTATATTTGGATCCGAACTTGCGGATAGCGACCTCATCGCGCACCTCGTTGAAGGCGCGGGTGAGTTCGTTCTGCACCATGATATAGGACTGGTAGTTCGTATCGCGGGTTGTCTGCAACGAGATCACGCCTTCGCTGACGGGATATACCCATTTGCCGCCGTTGGCAAGCTCGATCTCCTTGTCGATCCGCTCGGGCAGATCGGGGTCGTCCATCGGGTTCACGATGAACTCCTTGGCCCGCTCCTTGAGCTGGCTGAGGTCGATGGGCTCCTGTTTGCCGGCTGCTCCGGCCATGATATCTCCGCGGCCGTTGATGAATACGAGGAAGAGGTTGCGCTCCTTCACCTTGATCTCCTCCTGCTGTTGGTCCTCAGGAGGCATCGGGGGAAGCACACGCGCGATACCCGTATCGGTATTCATGGTCGTGGCGACCAGGAAGAAAATGAGCAGCAGGAAGGCGATGTCGGCTTGGGAGTCAGCTCTTACTTCCGGTGTTTTTCTTGCGTTTCTTGCCATAACCGCTCATTTATTATTTAAGTGCTCCCCAGATTTCGGTAACTACGACCGTTATGATTGCAGCAACTATGGCTACGTACGTCACCAGGATGCTGGTTTCAGTCAGCACGGTTGCACCATGGTCGAATACGCTGTTGTTTGCGAGGTCGGGAATTTGAACTGAGTGGCTGGCGGAAATAAAGTATGCTATGCCGACTATGCCGACTATCAGCACAAAGGATAATAAGGCTCCCTTGATGCCTGCCGGGTTCTGGGCCATTCCGAAGACGGCGCAGAAGAGAGCGGCAGCGACGGCGGCTACGATGAGGAGGTAGCACCATATGAGGTTTACGCTGATCGCGGCTTCCGAGCCTCCGGTGGCGATCGCGTAGACCAGAAGGGCCACGGAGATTACCATCAGAACCCCCAGCAATATGTTCATTATTTTTTTCATGATTGCTAAAGATTTTTACAGAGTTCGATTATTTCTTGTTGTAAGCCGTCAGGATATCCATCAGCGTGATGGAGGAATCCTCCATCGTGTTGACGAGGGAGTCGATCTTCGAAACGATGTAGTTGTAGCACAGCTGAAGAATAACCGCAGAGATAAGACCCATGAGGGTCGTCAGAAGGGCGACCTTGATACCGCCTGCAACGAGCGTCGGGCTGATATCGCCGGCAGCCTGGATGGCGTCGAATGCGTCGACCATACCGACGACGGTACCCATAAATCCGAGCATCGGGCTGAGGGCGATGAACAGGCCAATCCATGTCAGTCCCGCCTCCATCTGGCCGGTCTGTACGGATCCGTAGGAAACGACGGCTTTTTCAACCGAGTCGAGACCCTGGTCGTAGCGGTCGAGGCCCTGATAGTAGATCGAAGCGATCGGGCCACGGGTGTTGCGGCAAATCTCTTTGGCAGCCTCGATGCCGCCATTTTTCAGGGTCTCTTCGACCTTGGCGATGAATTTCTTCGAGTTGATCGTCGAGAGCGACAGGTAAAGGATACGTTCGATGGCTACGGCCAGACCGAGTACGAGGAATACCAAAATCGGAAGCATCCAGGCCCAACCGCCCTCGAGGAACTTCTGCATCAGCACGTGGTGCAGGCTGTCGCCAGCGATCTGGGTTTCGGCTACAACCGTTTCAGCGGCTGCTGCGGCGTCCTGAGCGAAGGCACTAACGGTACCCAGAAGGGCAACCGACGGGATCAAAAAAAGTTTTTTCATAGTTGTGTTGGATAAGATTAAATTTGATTAGTTGATTATTATTTGTTTGTGTCTTTTTTAAAGGTTTCTTTGGCTGCAGGTCCGCCGTGTGCGTTTCCGGTTTGGGCATTGCCGGGGTTTCCGGGTTGCCGGAGACCGGAACGGGAGCCGCTTCGGAACTTTTTTCGGGTCGGTTAAAAAATTACTAATAACATATTTTTTTTTCGCTTCCGGGTAGGTCCGGGCTCTTTTCGGGGGCTGCGGGCCGTGCCGGGAGACGACTTTCACACATCTTTTCGAATCCTGGATACAATGATTCGGAATCGGGTAATCATTTATCAATCAACTGTTTTGCCTGTCCTGCGCGCGTCTGTCCAGGCTGTGGACCCTGACATACGGGCACTTTAGCAGTGCGAAATATAGGAAAAAAAATCGTTTCGTGCAACGTCTCAGACGGTAAATTCTCCGCGCAGGGGTTTGCGCAGCAGATCGCGGGTCTCGCTTTGGGGGAGTCCGAGCCCGAGGACGTACATGAGTTTGGTGACGGCGGCCTCGCAGGTCATGTCGTAGCCGCAGAGCACGCCGGTTTTCTGGAGGATCAGTCCGGTTTCGTAGAGGCCCATCGAGACGCATCCGGCGCCGCACTGGGTGATGTTGAGCAGGATGATTCCGCGGTCGACGGCCTCGCGCAGGACGTGGATAAAGCGTTCCGACGTGGGGGCGTTTCCGGCGCCGTAGGTCTCGAGTACCACGGCGCGCAGTCCCGGGGCGGCGAAGGTGGCTTCGAGGATCTCCTCTCCCAGTCCCGGGAAGAGCTTCACCAGAGCGATACCGCCCGACAGGCGGGTGGCGATGCGCAGCGTCGAGGGATACTCCGCCGGGTGGAGGATGGCCTGACGGTTGTAGGTGATGTTGACGCCGACCTCGGCCAGCGGCGGATAGTTGTCGGACTGGAAGGCGCTCAGGGCTTCGGCGCTGCGTTTGGTGGTGCGGTTGGCGCGGAAGAGGCGGTTCTGGAAGTAGAGCGAGACCTCCGGAACGACGGGATGTCCCTTTTCGCGTGCGCCGGCGATTTCGATGGCCGTGATGAGGTTTTCGCGGCCGTCGGTGCGCAGGACGCCGATGGGGATCTGGCTGCCGGTGAAGACGACCGGTTTGGCGAGGTTTTCCAGCAGGAAACTCAGGGCCGAAGCGGAGTAGGACATCGTGTCGGTGCCGTGCAGGACGACGAAACCGTCGTAGCGGGCGTAGTTGTCGCGGATCAGTTCGGCCAGGGCGATCCAGTGGGCGGGTTCGACGTTCGAGGAGTCGATCACCGGGTCGACCGTATGGACATCGATGTCGACGTTGAGGCGTTTGAGCGAGGGGAACTCCTCGTAGATGCCGCTGAAATCGAAGGGAACCAGTGCACCCGTAGCGGCATCGGTCTTCATGCCAATGGTTCCGCCCGTGTAGATGATCAGAATGGAAGATCGCATATGTTTTTGAAATTCATGTTGCTTGTTGTCGGTGTTTGGTTTTCAGAGGTCTGTCCGACGGGTTTGTCTGCCTGCCGCGGGGCTTTTTTCCGGGGAGTCGCCCGTGGTCTCCGGAGCGGCGGCGTCCGGCAGGCTGCCCGGGGGTGTGTCCGGAGCGTCGCCCTTGCTTGGAGCCCTGTCGGGGCGGCGGCCGGAGGTCGGCTCCGCACTTTCGGTCTCATCGAGAGCCTCCACCAGGAAACTGACCGGGCGGAATCCGTCGTTGCACGAGAGCAGGGCCGAGGCGGGATTCTTCATCCACCCCTCGTAGAGGTTCGTGGCGCCGTGAGCCAGCGCCATGACAAAGGGCGAGAGGGTCTGCCAGGCACTTTCGCACAGCCCGTCGGGCTTCTGCCACCTTTCGGCGATGAATACCTGCCCCTCCCGCAGGTCGCAGGCCTCTTCGATCGGATTCTCATACCGTTCGATCAGATCCGGGTAGTGTGCCTTGCGGATGACGGTGATGCGTACGCGTTTCATCGGTGCGGTTCGTTGGTTTTGCCTGTTTTATCGGTCGGTCCTTCCGAACCGGAGACTCCGTCTTGGGTTGGGCTCTTCGGACCGGACTCTTCGCCCTGGAGTGCTCTCTCCGTCCCGGGATCCCGGCCAACCGTCACGCCGAACATGCGTTCGGCATTGGCCGTCGTGATGCGGGCCACCTCTTCCGCCGAAATTCCCTTCAGTTCGGCCACCTTCTCGCATACGTAGCGTACATAGGCCGATTCGTTGCGCTGGCCGCGATGGGGCGCCGGGGTCAGATAGGGGCAGTCGGTCTCGAGCAGCAGATCCTGCAGCTCCATCTCGCGTACCACCTCGGCGATGCGGCTCTTCTTGAAGGTGACCACTCCGCCGATGCCGAAGAGGAAGTCGCCGCAGGTTTTCAGTTCGCGGTAACTCTCCACACCGTCCGAGAAGGCGTGGAAGACCCCTCGGACGCCGCGGCCCGCATATTCGCGCATGATCTCGAGCGTCTCGGGCCAGGCATCGCGCGTGTGGACGACGATCGGCAGTCCGTACTGCAGCGCGAGGTTGATCTGACGGCGGAAGGCCTCAATCTGTTCGTCGCGGAAGTCGTGGCTCCAGTAGAGGTCCAGCCCGATCTCACCGACGGCGCAGAAGCGTCCGATTCCTGCGGGTGGATTGTCCAGATATTGCTGTACGAGTTCCAGCTCTTCGCGCCAGTGCGGGATGTCGTTCACCGACGTGGGGTGCAGCCCCATCATCGGGGAGCAGCACTCCGGATGGCGGCGGCAGAGGTCGAAGAGGCGTTCGTGGCTCCGGGAGTCGATGGCCGGCAGCAGGAGCCGCCCGACCCCGGCGGCCAGGGCACGCTGCAGTGTCTCCTCACGGTCCGCGTCGAACGCTTCGTCATAGAGATGTGAGTGTGTATCGATCAGATTCATAGCTTCATGTAACGGTTTCCGGGGAGTTGTCGGATGGCTCCCGACAACTCGAGTCCGATGAGCAGTACGGCCAGCTCTCCGGGATTCCGTCCGCTTCGTTCGGCCAGGATTTCGAGCGGCAGCGGATCGCTCGACGGGAAGAGTTTGAGCAGTTGCTCCTCGTCCGAGGTCAGCGACGGGGTGGGTACTTGGGTTCGGAACCCGGCGGGATCCTCTCCGAAATCCCACATCAGTTCGCGGATAACGTCATCGGCATTCATGACCAGCTGGGCCTTGCGGTTTCGGATCAGGTGGTTGGTTCCGGCCGAGGAGCGGTCCGTAGCGCGTCCGGGGACGGCCATCACCGAGCGGTTGTACCCGTCGGCGTAGTGTGCCGTAACGAGCGAACCTCCGCTGTCGGGTGATTCGACGACGATGCATCCGGCGCTCAGGGCGGCGATGATGCGGTTTCGGGCGAGATAGAAGTTGCCGTTTTGACGCGATTGCGAGTGAAGTTCCGTAATCAGCGCTCCGCCCTGATCGAGGATCTCGCGGGCAACTCCGGCGTGTTGGGCGGGGGTCACTTCTGGCAGGGCATTGGCCAGTACGGCCACCGTCGGGACATGGGCCTCCAGAGCCGCCCGGTGAGCGGCCACGTCGATCCCGAAGGCCAGTCCGCTGACGATCGTGAGGCCGGGGACCTGTTCGGCGAGCTGGCCGACGAGTCGGTTGCACATGATTTGTCCGTATGGCGAAGCCTGCCGGGTTCCGACCATCGAGAGGCAGCGTTTGGAAAGGATCCTGAGGTTTCCCATTGCGTAGATGACGGCCGGGAAGTCGGGGATTTCGCGCAACAGGGCGGGATATTCGGGGTCGGTTGATGCGAGGATGCTGATTCCGTTCTGGCGGCAGTATTCGATTTCGCGTTCGGCGGCGTGGAAGGCCTGTTTCTGGATGATATTCCGGGCGATATCGGGTTTGAGCTGGGCTCGGACGGAGAGTTCGTCGAGGGATGCGTCGAAAATGTTCCGTGCATTGCCGAAAATTTCGAGCAGATGGACGGCACCTTTCACCCCGATTCCGCGGGTCATCTGGAGGGCGATATCCTCGATGGTCATGCTAAGAGCTGAAATCCGGGACTAAAGGTAACTATTTTTAGGAGAAAAACGATGAAATTCGGGGAAAATGGATGAAAGTTGCGAGGAAGTTTTGGAGGGAACGGAAAAGTTTGTATATTTGCACTCCCGAAGCACCGAAACGGTCTCAGAAGTGGGGCTGGGAAAAGAAGGGGGGGGAGTTGGATTAGTTAGGAGGTGCGACATGGTCTGATGGCCGAGTGGCTAGGCAAAGGTCTGCAAAACCTTATACAGCGGTTCGAGTCCGCTTCAGACCTCAAAGAAGGCTTCTAATCAGCTAATTTTTAGCGATTAAGAGGCCTTCTTTCATTTACGGGGGCGCAGATAGGGGCGCAAGTGGTCCGAATTTTCAACATACAGTCAATCACTGCACTATTGAATAATCGAGGCTTGAAAGGATTTTCGATCTCTTATTCACGGAACAGTTCATAGACCATCCTCCCGAATTCCCGCCGCCCACTAATAACTGACAAGGCCAGCGGCCAATCATCACTCCGCTATTATCCCCGATTCCCCGGCATTCCTTGAATAGCAGACGGACTTATTCCCGATCCAATCGTATTGCCGGTTTCGACGACATCCCGTTTCAACGGAAAAAGCGCCGATATCCAAGCATTATTGACGGGAGATAGGCGCATATTCGTCCGACGGAAGCGGAATCCGGAAATCGGTCCCGCCATAAGAATAATCGGGACAGGTCGAATTCGACCGAACAGCGGCACGCCGAACTCCCCGGTCAATCGGCCGAACAGGATTTCGGGTTTCGCCTATTAGAATATTTTCGTAATAACTAATTTACTTCTCGTTATTATAAGCTATCCATTATCTACTCTTTTAGGTATATAGCTTACTTATTCCTCTTATTATTAGAGGCAGGGCGGCCGATAAAGAGCTCCCGGAGGGTTTCAGGCAGGTTCAGCGCGGGATCGTGCTTACTTATTCTTACGAGATTCCGCCCGAGGTCGATTCGGAACTGACGGCTTCCGTAATCTCCCGTATCGTAGCGGTCGATCACGCGGATTAAATCCTTCCGAACTTTATAGCGTGCGGATTTCAATCCCTTAACCGTTCGTGAACGACACGTCTCCCGGCATTTTTCAAGATATTCCGTATATCCGTATTCGTTCAGTCCTTCGGCGATTAGACGCTCTTTCGGGGTCATTCGCTCCGTAATTCCGATTCGTTCGAACAGCACGAAATTCCGGGCTTCGCGTGCCAGAAACCGGTAGAGTTCTTCGTATCCGGCTACGAGGTCGGAGACGGTACGGATATCGAGGCCGTTTTGAGAAAGGGCCTGACGGTCGGCGAGTTTGAATTCATACCGCGGGAAGAAGTAACCGTGCCGGGCCAGCACCTCAAAAATCTCCTCTTGACGGAAACGCTTCCGAAGAGGCATCTTGGCAACAATCTCGGCGGTTTTATCGTAGAGCATCACCTTCTTATAACCTACGCCGCGGGTTCGATCTCCGAAGTAGAGGGTTTCATTCTTAATCGAGTTTCGCGGGCGGGTTTTATATCCGGCTATCAGACCGAATAACCGCTGACACGAGATTCGCGTGCGTAGATTCAGCCCGGCCTCGACCTGGGTAACACGACCGCGGCTCAATTCTTCGTAGGAGATCTTCAAGCGTCCGGCCAACAGCTTAAAGGCGTGAAGAAGCGTTCCGGAGGTAAAGTCGAGCAGGGACGCTCTTCCATAATACCACTTCCGGAGGCTATTTACGATATAGAGGGTTCCCGACCGTTTCGCCAAAATCAAGGTAAGCGGGTGCGGAGTGGTCAAGGAGAGGCCTTTCAGTCGATATATCGCGATATTACCGTTCTCCTTGACACGCTCGCAGTTCTCAAAAGAGCCCGAAAATCCTTCCAAACGAATCGTTAAATTATCTATCATAACACAAATAGCTTTTCTACAAAGATAACGATTCTATACCTCTTATTTTCTATTTCTCAACCGTTTAAGAGGAAAATCGGACTCTTTCGCTTACAGAATCCCTATGAATAGCTGGTTTTCGAGGCCTATTATATTTTCTTATATAAAACCGGAAAACCATTAACTATTCGCGCGATTATATTTTGGGAAGAGAGGCGCAAACGGGCAGCGGGCATTATACCTCTTTCAAATCCGCTTCCGATACGTTCATATAATCGTTATCCTCATCCATCTCCTTTCGGGCCATCCTTTTCTGGGTTTCCATCCACTCCCACTCTTCAAACCTCTTTTCGAGCGTCTTACCCAGGGCCGCCAACCCGATAATGGCAACTATCGGCGAGAAGAAAATCGCGATCAGCAGCCATTCGGCTACCGAGCGGCCGTAGTTTTTAGCCATTCGGCAGACAATACTTATACAAACGAGTATCCCAATGATACACCAAGCGATAAAAAAGCCTCCGAAGAGATCAACCAAAGCGTAGTAGTTCATCGTTTTATAAAGATTAGTTTATAGAAATTAGTCGGTTCTTTTTCTTATATATACGTCCCGAAGCCCTTTCCCGGAGGCTATTCGGGCGGTCGCAGCGAGATCGGAAATATCCTATTCTTTCAGCGCTTTTATGACAGCATCGAATCCGTCATCCGCGCAATTATTCGGTGAAAGATAGGGCCGTCGGTAATTATTCAGGAGCACCAGATTCGAATAGTTCTCCAACCCTTCAACGGCGGCGAACCATCTTTTTTTACTTCGGCAAATCACGATCAGCACCCCCTTATTCATCAGATACCGAACCAGCTTTACGGCAAATTCCTGGGTGGGGAGCAGCCCCGATTCCGAGTGAATCCGCCGTTTCCCGATATCCTTATATTTTTTAGAGTGATACCCGAGGTATTGAATAATCGTTAGGTATTTTGTAGCATCGGGGCATCTATCCAGTACCTCGTTAAGCAGTTTATTCCAGTAGTCGGTATCAATGGCACGCAGCGTTTTATTTTTAGTCGGGAAGGGACGCCCTTTCAACAACATCGCTTCGGCCTTCTGTTGCAGGAAATACCGTCTCTTTTCAGCGGTCAACCCATCTTTCAGCGTGCCATCGTTCCCGAGTTGCTTATCAGTGCATTCCACCCACCCGGGATTTAGCGTCAGAAGGGCCACTTTCGCGTTAAAGAAACGACCATGCACCGGTTCGGGAACCCCTTCGAGCCGGATTTTATGCAGTTCGTCGGCCGTTTCGTTAAAGGCTTCGATCGCGGTCCGGTCGCCACTGCAAACGAGAACATCCGGAGATCCTCGATAATCGCTATTCTTCAATTTTTCAGCCAGTTCGAGCCAAGGGTTCTCCTTCAATAAGGTCTCTTTCGTTTCCATAGTAAAAGGTTTTATAGTCAGGTTCCCAAAGATTAGAAATTCACGGCCTCGCTCCACACCCAAAGCCATCGCCTTCTCCATCATCCTTTTTTCGCCTTCGTAGTCGATCCGCACCGTCCAAGCACGGTTCGCCGCACCGTCCCATCGGAAAAACTCCTCCAGCCGTTCGTGTAACTCGGCGGAGAGCAGAGCCGCCAACCTCCGCTCGGGAAGAGCAACGCCTCTCCATAGAAAATCATTCAACACGGAGATCGCACGGCCCGTCCGCAGGTAGCTGATATAATACGCCAACGAGAAGGGAACCCGGTCGGCGTAATCGGGGTGGCTCGCTTTATAGCGGGTCAAAACGGCCTCCAAATCCCCACCGTAGTGAATATACAAGGCCAGGTTCCGCAGTTTCTCCTCCCAGCCGATCCGTCCGAACTCACTGCACAGATCGTCCCAATAGACCCGTCGCGCGATCCGGTCGTCATCAATTTCCCGCTTCTCGACGTCCGGTATCGTCGGATCGCCAACGGGTTCCGGAGCCGAGGCCGCTTCTTCCCGGTATTTTTTAACGGTCAGGTCGTCCTCGCTGACGGAAGCGGCCTTCATCCAATCCCGCAACCACCTCGACTTCTCGGCCTCGTCCCACGTTTCGAAATCGTCCCCCGTTACTTCGTATCTCGACAGGTAGTGGCGGAAGTCTTCCTCCAGCCGTGCCATCCGACTCCCTTCGGCAGCGGCATACCGCAGTTTCGGCGGCAGCTCCTCGATCCACATCGTCGAACGGATCGCCTCCCGGAATCGCTTCGTCTCGATCGTATCCAGCAGGGGGAATTCTCCCCGGAAAGGGATCAGCCGGGAGGGGACTTCCCGGTCTATAAACCATCGGGCCATTCCTCCGGCTACGGAACACATCCGGTCCCTCGTCGAAAGTTCACTCTTTTTCATCATTCGATCCCGGTTACAGTCTCTTTCCGGCAAAATTATCAGTCGCTTCCGCCAACTCCCGGCGCAAGGTCCGCCTATTTTTGCCATCGAACCATTCCTGCCCAACGCCCGAACCGGCAGGGGATTAAACAAAGAAAGCGTGGCGCTGAAGGCTTATTTCATACGGCAGGTTCTGGAATACCCGAATACTAAAATAAGCAACAGCCCACGCCCTTTTTCAAGGACACGGGAATAACCGCGCTTATTCTCGTATTCGTAAGAATTTTCCAGATTCGCCGTAGAGAATAAACTTACGCTTTCGCGTCTATCGATATGTCATAGACAAAAGTACGAAGATTTCGCGGATTTCCAACAAAAAAGGCTTCGAACAAATCGAAGCCCCTTCAAAGTCCATTCATCGTCTCTAAATAATAGATCGTTTCAGTTTTATGGCATTCTGCAGGTGTCTTAATCCGTATTAATTTATCTCCCCAATCGCATCCGTTTTCAGGGAACATATGCCATAAAACAAAAACTATTAAATTCAAGTCTTTCGCCATTTTCATCACCTCTGAATAGAAATTTTCATCTTCTCTCTTTTTCAAAAGGAAATTCGGCAAAGTCCAGTCATCAAGAGAAATTACAATCGCTTTAATGCCATTTATAACGGCAAGGTTTCGTATATCGTATAATCCTATAACATAGTTTTTTATAGCACGATGACCCATTCTAGCGAACGGATAGCCGCAGTCCCAATGGAACAGCCCCGCAGATATTCTATTTTTCTCTAACAAGGAATATAACATGGGGCCTAATATCGGCGGTATCCTTTCATCATCATAAATTGGTTTAGACGTACAAATCGTGATTACCTTCGAATATTTACAGACAATAGAACGAATATTTCCCGCATCAAAAGTTAGATAGACTCCTTTCCTACACGGGCGAACAGATATATTTTCTATATTTTCGGGTCTTAATTTTACAGTAATTTTTTTACTCATATCTATCCCTCATTTTCGTAACCACATTTTTCACCTCTTCCCGAAACCACGCGGGCTGCAGTATCTCCACGTCGGCACCGTGCGAGAGCAGTTCCATCCGGAAGTCATAGGTCGGGGCCAGCCGGTATTCGAACACCGAATATTCCGCGGTCCGTTCCATCTCCCGCTGGGTAGGATGCAGTGGCAGGGCCCGAACATAGTTCGCCTGCTTCCCATAGACCCGAATTTCAATCCGTTCGGCGGATTGCCCCGGAATCCGGATAATTCCGAAGGCGTCGGCATAGAACTCCGCGCAATCAAAATCCAAGGGGATTTCAGCCTCTTTCGCCGTCGGAGTTATATCAACTACCCGATCGAGGGCAAACGCATAAATTCCGCCCATCTCCACGCTTTCGGCGATCAGATACCAGCGCCGTCGAAAGGCCTTCAACCCGTAAGGTTCAACCTCGTAGCGCTTTTCCCGCTTTTCATCGTAGGTATGACGATAGATGATTTCCAGGCATCGGTTCTCTTCCATCGCCCGGAGAACGGTCGTCAGGTAGGTGTAGCCCGAGGGAATCGGTTCCAATGCGATTCGTCGGCGCAGGCGTTTACTATTTACCAAGAGATCGTTTACAGCGAAGGTTTCCAACAACCAGCGTCGCAGATCGTCCCGTTCGAGATCATCGCCGTATTCGATAAAGTATTCATTCGTCCGGCGGTCGCAGGCAATATTGACATCGAAGAGCGTTTCGACGGCTTTCCGGTGATTCTCGAAGGTCTTTCGAGGAAGTTCCTCTCCGCCCGACCATTCGTTCCGGAGCCAGCGGCGGCGGATTTCATCCAGCGTGATTCTTCCCGCGGAATAGATCGTCTCCAGAAGCCACAGGTAACGGCGCAGCAGCGTCGCCGTATTATTCGTCAAGGCATTCATCGTCCAAAGTTTTTTCACAAAGATAAAAATAGCTTCCGCCAGAATTCGGCGGAAGCTTCGATCTATTTCTTTTTTTTCGTCCGGTGTACGATCTTCTTTATATCAATCAAGTGGTTTTTCTCCGCCGATTCAAGAGCCAATTGCTTACTCCATTTCATATAGCGTTCAGACATCGTTACGCTCGAGTGTCCCAAATAGTTCTTAATCGTATAGGTATCCGCACCCTCCGCTGCAGTTAAGGTCGCAAAGGTTCTTCGGGAGGCGTGATAAGTCAGGTTCTTATCTATCCCTGCCATTTTCGCCAGCTTTTTCAACGTCGGATTTACCGTCGACGCCGATGAAATTCGGAACATTCGGTTTTCACGTTCGACCTGACTTAAAGGGATTCCGTCATCATCGGCGGCAATCCATTCGATCATTCTTTCGCCGAAGGTCGATAGAGGGATATGAACTTCGCGGTTCCGTTTCCACGGCTTATCCCCCTTTTTAGGAATCAAGTGTACGATAATCGTTTCTTGCGTTACGTCCAGCGCGCCCCAGGTTATACAAAGCGCATCACTCAATCGGATTCCTACGGCACAAGAAAACAGGAACATGACCAATACCCGGAACTCGGTCGATCCGATTTCGGCATCGAGTCCCAAAAGCTGGTACATCCTTTTCAGTTCGTCATATTCGAGGAACGTATCGTTTTCGGCAGCTTTGGGAACCTCGCATTCACGGGTCCGGTACGGATTCTTTATCGGAATACCTCGCCGTTCAATATCAAGAACAATCGTCCGGACGTGCTTCAACCGGTTCGCTCTCGTTCCCAAAACATCTCCAAGGCCGTGTTCACGACCCCGCTTTATCAAAAAGCGTTCGAAATCATTGATAAACTTCGCGTCAATATCCTTTATCCGGATTTTTTCGCGAAACTCTTTCAAGGCTCGCCGGGTCGTATCATACCCCTTTTCCGTCGAGCGGGTCATCTTTCCGGCCTGTCTCCGCTCCAAGACGTATTTATCGAAATATTCGTAGAATGACGCATCGCCCGGATCTTTCGGCTCTTCATTCGCTACAATCTCGCGCAGGCACGTTTTCGTCAACTTTTCGCCATTTACCAGAACATTATATATCCGGGTTCTAATTCGCGTCAACTCCTTCTCGATAATCAGTTTCAGCGCGTCGTCGATCGGTTCCTTCGTCTTATCATCCCACTCTTCGGGCAATAAGTCGATACCCATCGGATATTTCGGCTCTTCGCCATCAATTCGAGGGAATCGGATATATAACGGCATTCGGCCGTTCTTTTTCCGTTTATCGCTCCGAAGATATAAAGTCGGGGTCGGCAGTTTAATCATTTCGGTAGAATTTTCTCACAAGATAGCTTTTTTTATCCTTTTCTACCAGAGAACGTTTTGATATTCTTCGCCGATTCCTTGGCTATCGAGAGGTCGTATTTCAGATAGCGCTGGGTCATATTCACGGACTTATGACCCAAATACTTCGAAATCGTATATATATCCACTTTATCCAGCACCAACAGCGTAGCAAAGGTGTGGCGGGAGGAGTGGTAGGTTACGTGCTTATCGATTCCGGCCCGTTTCACGTGTTCACGAAGCGTTCGATTTACGGTCGGTTCGGTATAGGGATAGAAGATTTTATCACCGCTTCCCAACAAACGCCCGTTTTCGGATTTTTCTTCCAATATCTCCCGCGCCATCGGGAAAAGCGGGGTTATCACCTCGGATTTCGTCTTAATCATCCGCTTTTTTATCAATCCGTTCGAAAAATCCACGTCTTTCCAACATAAGTCGCGCACGTCGGAGAAGCGGAGACCGCAGAAGCACGAGAATTGATACATTTTCAAAATCCGGTACTCTTTCGTATCTCTCGCAAACTTATCGGAGTAGTCGATCAAATGCAGGAGTTCGTCTTTCTCCAAATAGACCTCTTTTACCGTGGAATTCGGCATCTTGAACCACTTATACGGGTTTTCAATCGGGATATTCCGTTTAAGCATATCGAGAATCACCGTCCGCAGGTTTTTATGCTTCGGGTTCCGACCTCCGGCCGAATTCCCGTTTACTTCGCGCATATAGTTATCGAAATCTTCGATAAACGGGAGCGAAATATCGGAGATGCGGAGCTCCGATCGAAACGCTTTCAAGACGTGAAAGGTCGTCATATAGACCCGGATCGTTTCGGAATTCAAGCCCTCTTTTCGTTTTCGTTCTACAAAGTCGAGGTAATAGTCGTAGAATGATCTATTTTCGGGTTTCACACGTCGTTTTCCGTCATAGAACTCTTTTACCAGATCCATCGACAACTCCGTACCGTCGGCCAACAGCCGATTGATATAGAGATCGAGCTCCATAATTTTCCGGTTCAACTGGATAGCGAGGGTTTTATCCTTCGGTTCCATCCGTTTAGCATCCCAGCGACCGTCCCATACCTCCAAGCCCGTCGGAATTTTCGTACTTCGGTCTCCGACTCTTATTCGCAGGTAAATCGGATACTTTCCGTTCCGTTTCAAGGGCTTATCATTTCGGATACATTTACAAATCGAGTAGTTCGCCATTTAAATCCCCAAAACAAGTGTAATATTCAGGGACTAAATAAGTTACAAAATATCGGATTATAAAGAATTTACAATAAATAATTATCTTTTTCCTTAAAAAGACGAACAGAAGGCCAATCGAGGAGATATAGACCGATTTAAGATTCGGGGGCGCAAATAGGGGCGCACCGGTATAAATGGCCCTATTTTTCAGTGTATCTTTACTTTACAATAGTCTTTATATTCAACTATCCAACAGGGTAAAATATCGTAAGTATCATATAATCAACGAATAGTGAGCTTCGCTTCAGACCTCAGATTTCTGAAATTTCCGTTGTAAATCAATAGTTTACGATGGCAATTTTTCTTTTACACACAGATATACACACTAATCTCACAATTTATCGGAGAATCTGGCCGTCATCGACGAACACAACCTCTTCCTGGCCGACGGGCAGGGGATGTTCCGCCTCGACACCGAGACCGGCGTGCTGACGTTGGTCAAGGGGGGGCTACCACTTCGGCAACCAGGGGCAGACGATCGAGACCGTTGTGGCGACGCGCGGCATGACGGTCATCGGTGACCGCCTCTACTGCGCCGGAGGCGGTTTCTGGGTCGAGACCCGGCTCTTCGAATTCACGAAGCGCCGCGACGAGGTGACGTGTTCGCTGCCCCTTTCGGGGGAGTTCATCAGCGGCATCTGTCGCACGGGCGACCACGAGATCGTGGTGGGCACCTGTGGCCGCACGGGCGAGACGAAGAGCTGCCTGACCTTCATCGATTCGGAGACGATGACCCAGACGCGCAAGAAGTCGATCAATGCCGACATTTCGGCCGATCCGATGACCTCGTCGGGCATCACGCTGGCGGGCGACTACCTCTGCTTTGCGGCCGGGACACTGACCGTGAGCCGCGTGTCGCTCACGACGTGGCAGGTCGAGGAGTATACATGTCCAGGACAACGTCCCCGAAGCCCGCTGTCTGACCTGCAACGTGGTGGCCGATCCGGAGCGGATGCTGCTCTGCGTTTCGGTTTCGGACGATCTGAACGAGGCGCGCACGGCCAATGGCAACCTCCTGGTCTACGACTGCAGCGGCGACAGGCCACGCCCTTCCCCGACGGGGGGGGGTAGGCGTGGCTTTTTCGTATGCAGGCCTGCCGGCGTCTACTCTTCGACGCGCTTGCGAGGATGGATCATCTGCTCGGGGCTGAGCACCTTGTCGAGCTCCTCCTGGCTCATCAGCTTGTGCTCGAGCACCAGTTCGTAGATACCCTTGCCGGTCTGGAGGGCCTCCTTGGCCAGCATGCTCGAGGTCTCGTAGCCCAGATAGGGGTTCAGGGCCGTGACTACCCCGATGCTGCCGTGGACCATGCGGCGGCAGACCTCCTCGTTGGCCGTGATGCCGACGATGCACTTCTCGCGCAGGGTGTCGATGGCGTGGATGAGCATCTCGATGCTCTCGAAGAGGGCATAGACGATGATCGGCTCCATGACGTTCAGTTCGAGTTGTCCGGCCTCGGCGGCGAAGGTTACGGTCAGGTCGTTGCCGATGACGCGGAAGGCCACCTGATTGACCACCTCGGGAATGACGGGGTTGACCTTACCGGGCATGATCGACGATCCGGGCTGACGTGGCGGGAGGTTGATCTCGTTCAGACCGCAGCGCGGGCCGGACGAGAGCAGCCGCAGGTCGTTGCAGATCTTCGAGAGCTTGACGGCCAGCCGCTTCAGAGCCGAGGAGTTCATGATGAAGGCGCCGGTGTCGCTCGTCGCCTCGACGAGGTTCGACGATTCGCGCAGCGGCAGTCCGGTGATCTGGCAGAGGTGTTTCGTGCAGAGGGCGGCATAGTCCGGGTCTGCATTGATGCCCGTACCGATGGCCGTGGCGCCCATGTTGATCTCGTAGAAGAGGTGCATGTTCGATTCGAGACGGTCGATCTCCTCGGTCAGCGTGGCGGCATAGGCCTCGAACTCCTGCCCGAGGGTCATCGGGACGGCATCCTGCAGTTGCGTGCGGCCCATCTTGATGACGCCGGCAAACTCTGCGCCCTTGGCGTGGAAGGCGTCGATCAGCCGGCGGAGCGCCTCGACGAGCTTCTCGATGCTGCGCACCGTGGCGATGCGTACCGAGGTGGGATAGGCGTCGTTGGTCGACTGCGAGAGGTTGACGTGGTTGTTCGGATGGCAGTATGGGTACTCGCCCTTGGTGTGGCCCAGCAGTTCGAGGGCGCGGTTGGCGATTACCTCGTTGGCATTCATGTTGGTGGATGTTCCGGCGCCGCCCTGCACCATGTCGACGACGAACTGTTCGCGGAGTTTGCCCTCGCGCAGCTCCTCGCAGGCGCGGACGATGGCCTCGGCGATCTGCGGATCGAGCAGCCCCAGGTTCCGGTTGGCCCGTGCGGCCCCCTCCTTGACCTCGGCCAGGGCGCGGATCAGTTCGGGGAAGAAATTGAGCCGTACGCGGCTGATGTGGAAATTGTCCGCGGCCCGCATGGTCTGGATGCCGAAATAGTATTCGACGGGGATCTCCATTTCGCCCAGCAGGTCGTGTTCGCGCCGGGTCTTGCCCGACAGCTTGATGTTCATGATGTCCATGATCGTTGTGTTTCTGTCGAAAAAACGAAATCGAGCTTTCAGCAAATATACATCAAGTCGGGCAACAAAACAATGCCCGGCGCCGATTTTCAATCAACGGTTCATTTGTCCCGGGAAGCGGTTTCCGCCGGCTCTCCGGCAATGTCCGGCGGAGTGTTCCGGTGCCGGCGGCGGAACTCCGGCGGCGTCATGTCGTGGAAGCGCCGGAAGAGATACCCGCTGCAGGTGTCGATCGTGAAGCAGTGGACCGTGTCGGGCGGGATCAGAAAGAGCGAATGCGCCTCATAGCGGCATTGCCGTACGCGACACCCCTCCTCGCGGACATAGAAACGGCCGCTTTTTCCCCCCCCCGGCCGATGCAGACCATCGCGCAGAACGAGTGCCGGTGTTCGCCGATCGGGAATTTCGTGAGCCGCTACTCGCTCATCACCATCATGAAGTGGATGTTCACCTACGCCTTTCTCTGCACGCTGCCCTTCTCGTACGACGATCTGATGGCCACCCGATGGGAGGCCCTGAAGGGACGTGTGCTGCTGGGCATTCTCTTCATCGTCGTCTGTGTGACGACGATCAACCTGACAACCTGACCAAGGGGCTGGCCGTCTGTCTGATCTTCGGCGGGGTCTCCCTGGTGTCGGTCAGCAAGAGCCGTGCGGGGCTCGAACGCGATGCACAGGCTATGGCTCGGGAAGAGGCTGGGGATCGGGAATGACCTCGCGGCTCGGAGCGACGCCGTAGGTTGCCTTGTAGAGCTTCGAGAAGTGGGAGAGGTTGCGGAACCCCACGTCGAAACAGATCTCCGAGATCTTGCGGCCTCCCTTGCGGATCAGGTCGCGGGCGGCTTCGAGGCGTCGGGCGAGGATCCACTTCTGGGGAGTGAGTTCGCTCACCTTGGCGAAGTCGCGTTTGAAGGAGGCCAGCGAACGGCCCGTGTAGGCGGCGATCTGACCCATCGATAGATCGTACATGTAGTTCTCGTTCAGATAGTCGAGGATGTTGATCTTCCAGGGTTCGACGAAATCGAAGAGTGAGGCATAGAGAGCCGGATCGGTTTCGAGAAGGAGGTGGACACCCTGGGCCATTCTCTGTTTGAGTTTCTCTTCCGCGGGTTTGGTTTCCGCTTTGAAACAGGGTTGGATCGACTCGAAGAAATTCCGGATATCGGGTCTTTGGGCGGGCAGGATCCGCAGACTGGTTTTGTCGCGGCGGGATTCGGCGGGGATCTGCGAGGGGTCGAGCGTGAGGTAGAATTCGCGCAGGAAACTCCGCGTGAATCTCAGGGCGATGGCGTGATAGGGGTGTTGGGGGTTGGCGTGTTTCCAAAGCCGGATACGGTTGTCCCGACGGAGGAAGGCGCACTCCCCGGTGCGAAGAGGCGTTCTGTGTCCGCGTTCTTCGATTTCGAGCAATCCCGAACAGAGATAGATCAGCGTGTGCTCGTTATTCTCGTGGGCGCAACTGCAATCATCCGAAAAGTAGCTTGCGATCCATACGTTCGAATCCTTGAAAACGTCGAGTCGTTCCATCCTGGGCTCTTTTTTACAAAAATAGAGAGCCGGAATGAGAAACATTTTGTTTAGAGGCTCTTTTTCAAAAAATGGCTGATCTTTTGACTCTTCCGGCAGGTGGTTCCCGGAAGTTTCTTCCGTGCGCCGACTCCTCTTCTCGAGGGTGCGGAGAGGGTGTCAGCCGTTGTGGCGCATCGAGAGCGAGATTCGCCCGCGGAGGGTGTCAACCCCCGTGACGCGCACTTCGACCTGCTGTCCCAGCCGGACAACATCGGCCGGCGAGGCGACGTAGCGGTTGGCCAGCTGCGAGACATGAACCAGTCCGTCCTGCTTGACCCCCACGTCGACGAAGGCTCCGAAGGCGGTGATGTTCGTGACGATGCCGGGCAGCACCATTCCGGGGCGCAGGTCGTCGATCGAGTGGACGTCCGGGGCGAATGCGAAGCCGTGAAGCGGCTGACGGGTATCGAGCCCGCGTTTGTCCAGCGCCTCGAGGATGTCGCGCACGGTGGGCAGCCCGACGCGCTCGTCGACATACCGTTCGGGCTCGATTCCCTCGCGCAGCGAACGATCCTCCAGCAGGCGTTCGACACTGACGCCCCGGTCTTTGGCCATGCGTTCGACGATGCGGTACGATTCGGGGTGCACGGCGCTGTTGTCGAGCGGATTCTCGCCGCCGACCACCCGCAGGAACCCGGCCGCCTGTTCGAAGGCCCGGGCTCCGAGCCTCGGCACCTGCAGCAGTGCCCGCCGTGTGGGGAAGTCGCCGTGGACGGCGCGGTAGGCGACGATCTTCTCGGCCAGCGCCGGTCCCAGCCCCGATACGTAGGTGAGGATGTGTTTCGAGGCCGTGTTGATGTTGATCCCGACGCTGTTGACGCAGCTTTCGACGACGGCCTGCAGTCGGTTGCGGAGTTTCGTCTGGTCGACGCTGTGCTGATACTGCCCCACGCCGATCGACTTGGGATCGATCTTGACCAGCTCCGACAGCGGGTCGATCAGCCGTCGTCCGATGCTGATGGCGCCGCGCACCGTGACGTCCTGATCCGGGAACTCCTCGCGGGCCGTGGCCGAAGCGGAGTAGACCGAGGCGCCGTCCTCGCTCACGGCGAAGACCTCAACCCCTTCGATCCCGAGTTCGCGCACCAGTTGGAGCGTTTCGCGGCCGGCCGTTCCGTCGCCCACGGCGAAGGCCTCCGTGTGGTAGCGTCGGGCCAGTGTGCGGAGCGTCGCGGCGGCCTCTTCGCGGCGGTTCTGCGGCGGATGGGGGAAGATTGCCGTGTGGTGGAGCAGGTTGCCCTGCGAGTCGAGAACGACCACCTTGCAGCCGGTGCGGAAACCCGGATCGAGGGCGATCACGCGCTTCTGCCCCAGGGGCGAAGCCAGCAGCAGCTGGCGCAGATTCTCGGCGAAGATCCGGATTGCCTCGTCGTCGGCGCGCTCCTTGGCCGCGGTGAGCTGTTCGGTCTCGAGCGAGGGGCGGATCAGCCGCTTGAACGCATCGGCGACGGCCGCCTCCATCCATCGGCGGGTGGTTGATCCCTGCCGGATGAAGCGGCGGCGCAACTCTCCGGTGCAGCGCTCCGCATCGACTTCGATCCCGACACGCAGAAAGCCCTCCTCCTCGCCGCGGTGCATGGCCAGATAGCGGTGCGAGGCGATGCTGCGCAGGGGAGCCGAGGCGTCGAAGTAGTCCGCATACTTGACACCGGCCTCCTCCTTGCCGCGTACGACCCGCGAACGGATCACCCCTTCGCGGGCGAAGATCCGCCGCAGGGCGGCCCGGGCGTGGTCGTCCTCGGCCATGCGTTCGGCCGCGATGTCACAGGCCCCGGCCAGGGCCTCCTCCACGGTCGGCACCTCGGCCGTGACAAATCGCCGGGCTTCGCGTTCGAGCGACGGGGTGCGCTGTCCCTGGAGCAGGTCGGCCAGCGGTTCGAGCCCCCGTTCGCGGGCGATCGTGGCCCGCGTGCGGCGTTTGGGGCGGTACGGGAGATAGAGATCCTCGAGCGGAGCGGCCTCCCAGCACTCCTCGATCCGGCGGCGCAGTTCGTCGGTCAGGGCTCCCTGGCTCTGGATCGTCTCGAGAATGGTGCGTTTGCGGGCTTCGAGTTCGGTGAGGCGTTCGAGCTGCTCCCGGATGGCGGCCACCTGTACCTCGTCGAGCGAGCCGGTGGCCTCCTTGCGGTAGCGGCTGATGAAGGGGATGGTGGCCCCTTCGCGCAACAGGCGGACGGCCCCTTCGACCCGGGGCAGGGCGATTTGCAACTGACGGGAGATGATCTCCTCAAGGGTGGTTTGCGGCATGATTGGCGTTTTTGAGGGGATAAAGATAGCGTTTTTTGCGGGTTCGTCGCCTCCTTTTTCGTATATTTGGGGCTGGAAAAACGACACCGAAAAGACCTCCGTCGATGAAAAACAAGGATATCTTCACCTTCCGGGATGCCGAGAAGCAGGTGGGGCCGGTGGCCTTCACGACGATGCTCAAACCCGCGGGCTCGACCTGCAACCTCGACTGCCACTACTGCTACTACCTGGACAAGGCCGTGCAGTACGGCGGCCGGCAGGCCGTCATGAGCGACGAACTGCTCGAACGCTACATCCGCCAGTATATCGAGGCCAACGAGGTCGATACGGTGCAGTTCTGCTGGCACGGCGGCGAGCCGCTGCTGCTGGGAATCGATTTCTACCGGAAAGCCATGGCCCTTCAGGAAAAGTATGCCGACGGCAAGCGGATCGAAAATACGCTGCAGACCAACGGCACGCTGGTCGACGAGGCGTGGTGCGAACTCTTCGCCGCGAACAACTTTCTGGTGGGGATCTCGCTCGACGGTCCGCAGGATATCCACGACGCGTTCCGCGTGACGAAGGGCGGTCGGCCGACCTTCGAACGGGTCATGCAGACGATTTCGATGTTCCGGCACGGCGGCGTGGAATACAATACGCTGAGTGTCGTGAACCGGCTGTGCGAGGGGCGTGGCGCGGAGATTTACCGCTTTTTCCGCGACGAGGTGCACAGCCGTTACATGCAGTTCCTGCCGGCCGTCGAACACGTCGTCGACGTCGAGGGTTTCCACCGCCCGCTGATCGTTTCGCCCGAGCGCGAGGGGGCGCGGCTGGCCGAATGGTCCGTGACGGCCGGGGGATACGGCCGCTTCCTGTGTGATATTTTCGACGAATGGGTTGTGAGCGACGTGGGGCGTACCTTCGTGCAGATGTTCGACGCCACGCTGGCGCAGTGGTGCGGCGTGCAGCCGGGGGTCTGCTCGATGGGCGAGACGTGCGGCGACGCGCTGGTCGTCGAGCACAACGGCGACGTCTACTCGTGCGACCATTTCGTCTACCCGGAATACCTGCTGGGCAACATCCGCGAGACGACCCTTGCGGAGATCTACCGCTCGAAGAAGCGCCGCGACTTCGGCCTGGCGAAGCGCAACGCGCTGCCGGCCGAATGCCTGCGCTGCAAATACTATTTCGCCTGCCGGGGCGAGTGCCCGAAACACCGCTTCGAGACGGGCGCGGACGGCTGCCGCAAGAATTCGCTCTGCGAGGGGCTGTTCCGCTACTTCCGCCACGTGGAGCCCTATATGGATTACATGCGCGATCTGCTGTCCAGACAGCAGTCACCGGCGTGGGTCATCCCCTTTGCCCGCAAGCGGATGGGGCTGATGTGACCCGGGCCTTCGGGAGTCGGTCCGGAATCGAAAAGGGCGCCTCTTCACACCGAAGAGGCGCCCTTTTTACGTGCAGGTCCTGTAAGCCGGGTTCTGTTCCCGGAGCGAGCCCCGGGCCTCTGTCATTTATCTACGACGGCAGTCACCTGCCGCCTCCAGCAACCTACCCCCCGGCATCGGGCGAGCAACCCTTAATTGCCGGTATACACGGTCTTGCAACCCACGGGACGTACGGCCGGACGACATCACTGCCTCCGCGGTGGGCTCTTACCCCGCCTTTTCACCCTTACCGGTCGGAAATTCCGGGTCGCAGACACCCCTCCCTGCGGGACGGGGCCTTGCCCGGACGCCTTTACCGGCGGTTATTTTCTGTTACGCTCCCATGACCTCACGGCCATCAAGTCGTTAGCTTGCGTGGTGCTCTGCGTTGCCCGGACTTTCCTCCCCCGGCCGACGGCCGGCAGCGACAGAGCGGACCTGCGGGGCAAAGATAGGGATTTTTCGGGGAATTCCTGCGGCGGAACGTGCTCTTTTCGCCTTTTGCCTTTCGTCTGCATTGGCCATGTTGGACCAATCGCTTCCCGGCGCCGACTCGATGTCGATCCAGGTTCCCGCTCCGCCATCGGGGAAGAGCCGGTTCTCCATGTGCCCCGGTCAAACTTCATGTCGAACGTGAGCCCCAGGGACGGAACCGGCGTATAGGCGGCCGGTTTCTGGTTTTTCGGAAAATTTGATGTATCTTAGCGGAAAAACGAGCCATCATGCATCACTCCGAACTGCAATTCATCCCCTTCCGCTCGCGGCAGGACCGGTCGTGGTCCGAAGCCTGGGCCCTTTACGAAGCCTCGTTTCCCGCCTGCGAACGCTGGGACGCTTCGTCCTATGACCGGGCTTTCGCCGATCCGGCCTTCGAAGCCGACGCCATCCTCCTCGACGGAGCCTTCGTCGGGCTGCTCTTCCACTGGACGTCCGACGGATTCCACTACGTCGAGCACCTGGCCGTGTCGCCGCACCTGCGCGGGCAGCATCTCGGATCGCGGGCCCTGGAGGCCTTCTGCCGCGACCGGCGGGTCATCCTGGAGATCGATCCGCCCGAGGATACGGTCTCGATCCGCCGGCTGCACTTCTACGAACGGCTGGGCTTCGTCGCCAATCCCTACAATTACGTCCATCCTTCGTACCGGAGTCCGTTCCATCCCCACCGTCTGGTGTTGATGAGCCGTCCCGAGCCGCTCACCGACCGGGAAGCGCGCCGCTTCGCCGACTTCATCCGCGGGCACGTGCTGAGCTACTCCGATCACGAGAACCCCGCACTGCCGCGCATCGACTGAACGGCGGCGGCAGGGGGTACGGTCACAAAAAAAGTCCGGCAGACTCTCTGTCGGACTTTTCGCGATTTGCGCAGTGGTGCGGGGCCGCCTACATCATTCCGACGACCCACTTCGTGAGGAAGTAGCCCCCCACGACGAGCCATACGTAGAGCAGCCCGGCCAGTACGAAGGGTTTGGCACCCGCCTGGCGGAACTTGTCGAGGCTCGTCTCGGTGCCCAGTGCCGTCATGGCCATCGTCAGCATGAAGGTGTCGATGTATTCGATCGTGCCGTTGAGCGGGATCTCGCGCACGCTCTCCACGCCGCACCAGTGCTGCAGCAGCGAGTTGAGACAGATGACGGCGATGAATCCGAAGGCGAACCACGGAATCGTGATGCGGCTCTTTTCGGCCTTGGCGCCCTCGGCAACGGCGGCGGCATCCTCCCGGCGGCGGCGTCCGGCCAGCGCCAGACTCATCACCACCAGCACCGGAGCCAGCATCATCACGCGGATCATCTTCGTGATGGTGGCCGTGCCGGCAATGCCCAGCGAGTCGGTCGGGTCCATGGCGTTGCCCGCCCCGGCGACGTGGGCCACCTCGTGGAGCGTGCTGCCCGTGTAGATGGCCACGCCCGTATCCGAGAGTCCGTCGAGCATTCCCGTGCGGTACATGATCGGGTAGAGGAACATTGAGAGGGTTCCGAAGATAACCACCGTCGAGACGGCGATGGCGGTCTTGTAGCCTTCGCACTTGACTACGGGTTCGGCGCCCAGCACGGCGGCCGCACCGCAGATGGCGCTTCCCGTGGAGGTCATCAGCGCTGTGTCGCGGTCGATCTTCAGCAGACGGCCCAGCAGTACGCCGCCGAGGATCGTCACCACAACCACCACCAGGTCGACGACCACGGCCGGAACGCCCACGGCGGCCACCTGAGCCAGCGTCAGACGGAAACCGTAGAGGATGATACCCCAGCGCAGCACCTGTTTCGTGCAGAACTTGATGCCCGGGACCCACGTCTCGGGGAGTTTGTTGCGCAGGCTGTTGGCATAGAGCATGCCCAGCACGATACCGACGATCAGCGGGCTGAACGAGAGCCGCTTGACGATGGGGAAGCTGGCGATATAGAACGCCGCGAACGAGAACAATGCGATCAGCAGAATGCCGTGGAGGGTGTTTGCCCGATTGCCTTTTTCCAACATGCGATAACTTTTTCTTTTTCCGGCCGCAAAGATCGCACCTTTTATCGAGATACCAAACAAGTAGGAGTTATCTTTGATAACTTCAGGTTATAACGAGGTCGAACAGAACGGACAAAGGCCGGAAGCGGAGCGATTTGCCGGGACGAAAACAGGCGTCGTGGTGAGGCGGTTTTGCCGGGACGGCCGGTTCGTGCTGGAAGAGGACTCGAGAGGTGGAAGAACCGGGCGATCCTTCAGAGGTTTGCCAGAGCGAACTCCATGAACTGGCGCACGAGCCGTGCCGGATGGGCTTCGCTGTGGACGAAGACGAAGTCGCGCAGCAGCGTGAGACCCTCCAGATCGACGATCCGCAGCGCACCGCTGCGCAGTTCGTCGACCACCGAGAAGGCCGAGACGATGGCCATGGCGTCGCTGTTGCGCACGAAGCCCTTGATTCCCTCGGTCGACCCCATTCGCATGACGACGTGCAGCTGCGAGAGGCGGATGCCCCGTTCGGCCAGCGCCGCGGAGATTACCTCGAGGGTTCCCGAGCCGTTTTCGCGCAGCACCAGCGGGATGCGGCACAGCGTCTCGGGAGTTACCGTCTCGGTGCGGGCGTAACGCCCTGCGGGACGCGCCACCAGCACCAGTTCGTCGGGTCGGAACAGCGTGTAGTGGAGACCCTGCCGGCGGCTGACGCTCTCGACCAGCCCCAGGTCGATCCGATGGTCGTCCAACGCCTGTTCGACCTGACCGCTGTTGCCCGAGAGGAGCGAGAGGCGCACCTTCGGGAAGCGGGCCGTAAAGCGCGCCAGAATCGGCGGCAGGAGGTATTGCGCAATGGTTGTACTGGCTCCGAGGCGCAGTTCGCCCTCGGTCTGGCCCGTGCAGAGGCTCATTTCGTACTCCAGACGGCGGTAGTCGTCGGCCACGCGTTCGGCCGCGTCGAGCAGCGTACGGCCTGCGTCGGTGAGTTCCAGCCGGCTTCCCCGGCGGGTGAAGAGCTGCACTTCGTAACGGGCCTCCAGTTCGCCGATGTGTTTGCTGACGGCCGGCTGCGAGATGTCCAGCTGCTCGGCCGTGCGTGTGAAGCTCAGCGTCCGGGCCGCCGTGATGAAGACCTTGAGTCGGAAGTCGTCCATGGCCGTCAACCCAGATGGCCTTCGGCGGCAAACTCCGCCACGGAGCGAATGTAGTGGTCGATCGTCTCGCGCATCGAGACGAACGACTTGCCGCCGGCGGCATTCTTGTGGCCGCCGCCGTTGAAGTATTTGCGGGCGAAGAGGTTGACGTCCACGTCGCCGCGTGACCGCAGCGAGACGCGGATGAACTTGCGGTGGGCCAGGAACATGGCCGACATCTTGACCGACTTGATCGTCAGGGCATAGTTGACGAAACCCTCGCTGTCGCCCTGCTGGAACTGGAAGCGGCGCATCTCACCTTCGAGCAGCGACATGTAGGCCACCGTGCCGTTCTGGATGATCTGCATCTTGCGGTTGATGGCGTAGCCGAACAGGCGGGCGCGGCCTTCGGTGTAGGCGTTGTAGACGTTGTTATGGATCGTGGGGATGTCGATTCCCTTCTCGATGAGGACGGCCACGGCGCGGAACAGCTCGGGCGTAAGGAACGAGAAGGCGAAGTTGCCCGTATCGGTCATCATGCCGACGTAGAGCAGTTCGGCCATGCTGCGCGTGATGGCCTGCGTACCGCACAGCGCCTCGATGATGGTGTAGACCAGGAAGCAGGTGCTCGACGAATCGGGGTGTGAGAAGGCCAGGTCGAAGCCTTCGGTCGGCGAGAGGTGGTGGTCGATCAGCACCCGCACGGCCGAGGTGTTCTCCTCGATGGTCTGGCTGAGGTTTTCGAGCCGCGAGATGGCGTTGAAATCCAAACAGAAGAGGATGTCGGCCTCGGCCACGGCCCGTGCTGCCCGGCCTTCGGTATCGGTCTTGAAGACCACGACTTCGGCGATGCCGGGCATCCAGTCGAGGAAGTAGGGGTACTTGTTCGGGACGATGCAGGTGACCGAGTGTCCCATTTCCCGCAGCACTTCGGCCCAGGCGAGCGACGATCCGACGGCATCCCCGTCGGGGTTGGTATGAGACAGGATGACGACATGCTGTGCGGGGCGTGCAAGCAGTTCCCGCAGGCGTATGATATGCTCTTTCGACAGTTCCATCGGAGTTACGCGTTGGTGGGTCCGGCAAAGATACAAAAAAAGAGAGACATAGCAAACCGACTTCCGATTCGGGGTGTTCCGCCGCCTGTCGGCTTCCGGGATTCCGCTCCACGATGGAGCCCTGGAGCCTTCTGCCGGGGATCGGGAGGGCATGGAGTCGGGGAGCCGCTGTTGCACGGGTTTTCACGTCGGGTTTCTGTCCCGAGTCGATCCACTCCAGGGCCAGGGCCGTCAGACCGTCGTCGTGGTTGACATCGTCCTGCGCGGCAACGTCCAGGAGAATCCTCTCCAGAAGCGCCTGGTAACCGAGCGCATAATCGGGTGTCACCTGCTTCACGGCATCGTTCCACAGGTAATTCCCCTTCATGTAGTCGAACATCCACTCCTTGAGCTCCTGTTCGCTTCCGAGCGTGATCTCCGTTTCGTCATTGCTGTGCGGAGTCTTCCCGGCGGGCCTGATCGGTGCATCCCGCACCGGTCAGCAGCATCAGCAGTGATGCTCCCCGGATGAGCTTTTTCAGCAGGGTGTTTTCCGTCATTTCGAGGATTGTTTTGTCGGTTTGTCATCGGTCGTGCGCCTCTTCTGCGCGGAGGCATGCCACCGGCACCACGCCGCAATGCCGCACTCCGTGCACTTCGGGGCCCGCGCCGTGCAGACGTAACGTCCGTGAAGGATCAGCCAGTGGTGGGCAATGGGCAGCAACGGCCCGGGGATGTTTTTTTCGAGGGTCAGTTCGGTCTGCAGCGGGGTTTTCGAACGCGTCGTCAGTCCGATGCGCTCCGAGACGCGGAAGACGTGCGTGTCGACCGGCATCACCTGCTTCTGCCACAGTACGGCTCCCAGCACGTTGGCCGTCTTGCGGCCAACGCCCGGCAGGGTCTGCAGCGCTTCGAGATCGCTCGGCACCTCGCCGCCGAAATCCGCGCAGAGCTTGCGTGCCATGGCGGCCAGATTGCGCGCCTTGTTGTTCGGGTAGGAGATGCTGCGGATGTAGGGGAAGATCTCCTCGGCCGAGGCGGCGGCCATGGCCTGCGGCGTGGGGAAGGCCTCGAACAGCGCCGGGGTGGTCATGTTGACCCGCTTGTCGGTGCACTGCGCCGAGAGAACCACGGCCACCAGCAGCTGGTAGGGGTTTTCGTAGTGGAGTTCGCTCTCGGCCACGGGCATGTGCTCCGAGAACCAGGCGATGATGCCTTCGTAACGTTCCTGGGTTGTCATGGTTTTCTGGTTTTATGACGTCGGAAGAGGATCTTCTTGACCAGCAGCCCCGGCCCTTCGGGACAGAGCAGCAGCCGCGGACAGCGGCGCACGTCGCTCCACCAGCGCGCCAGATACTCGCCGACGCTCCCCTCCCACGAGAGGACCCACAGCGCCACCGACGAACGGCGCCGCAGGATGCGGAAGCGGTTGCGCCCCGTGCCGTAGTGCCGCTCGAACCAGAGGCTGATCTCCATGAGCGAGTCGCAGAAGGCGATCCGCCGGCGATAGGCCGAGCTGTGGCTCACGCTGTCGGGCAGGCGGCGGTGGACCGCCGTGATCTCGGTCAGAAAGGCGATGCGGCTGCGGACCGAGAACCAGAGCCACATCGGAGCATCGTCGGTCATCCATTCGGGATGCTCCTCGGGGCGTACCTCCGCGTAGTAGCGGGCGATCAGTTCGCGGCGGGCCAGCGTGGCGCAGTTGGCGATGGTCAGGCTGCAGAGCAGGTGGTCGAAATCGGTGTAATGCTGCGGATGGTCGGGTTCCGTGCGGTCGTCGGCCTGCCAGTAGTTCGAGGCCCGCGTGTAGCACATCCCGCAGCCGGGGTCCGCCTCCATCCGTTCGACCTGCCGCTGCAGCTTCGAGGGGTCGCACCACCAGTCGTCGCCGTCCAGATAGGCGACATACTCTCCGCGGCACGCCTCGAAGGTGCGTCGGTAGTTGGCCCGCCAGCCGACGTTTTCGTCCGAGGTCACCAGTCGGATGCGCTCCGGATAGCGGGCGGCGTACGTCATGCAGATCTCCCGCGTGGAGTCCGTGCTGCAGTCCTCGCCCAGCACCAGTTCGACGCCGAACGTCGTGCGCTGTTCGAGGACGCTCTCGATGGAGCGGGCCAGATATCGCTCGTGGTTGTAGGTGGTCATGCAGACCGACACCAGCGGCGTTTGTGATGCCGGGGCCGCCGGGGTTGCCGGAGTTGCCAGGACCGCCGGGGCCGCCGGGGTTGCCGGGGCCGCCGGGGTTGTCGGGGCCGCCTCCGTTTGCCGTATCTTCTCCTCCATGGGTTTCAGAGTTTGGTCAGTTTGGCGAACTTCGCCAGCAGGGTCTTCTCGCCCGCATTGTCGAAGCGCACCACCAGTTTGTGATCCGTCGCCAGGGTCTCGATGCGCTCGACGATGCCGACGCCGAACTTCGGGTGTTCGACCCGCTGCCCCACGACATATCCGCCCGTCGGGGCGCCGCCTGCGGGGGCTCCCGCATCGGCTGCCGCAGCCGGCCGCACGCCGACACGCCGCATCCCCTCGGTCGAGGTGCGCAGCGGCTCGACCAGTGCCGGGTCGGGACGTCCCGACGGTTGTTGCGGCTGCGTGGCCCGGGCAAAGTGGCGCGCCGGGCCCGATTCGCCCTCCGGCCGCGTGCCGCAGGTACTGCGCGAGGCTCCGTACCCGCCGCCGAAGCCCGCCCGCCGGGCTTCCGATCCGCCGCCATAGCCTCCGCCGCGGCCGTAGGAGCCCGACGTGCCCGAGGGGGCGCCTCCGCTGCGGCCGAAGCCGTTCGGCGCTCCGCTGCCGGGGCGCAAGCCCTGGCGCTGCTGCTGGAAACGGTAGTCAAAGCGGCGGCGCAGTTCGTCGATGGCCGACGAGCCGTCGCTGCCGGGACGGCGCTCCTGCTCCTCGTCGGGGTCCGCCTCATACTCGACGTAGCGCGGGTCGATCTCGCGCAGGAAGCAGCTCGGACGCGAAAACTCCATGTTGCCCCACTTGAAGCGCATCTCGGCATAGGAGATCGTCGCCGAGACCTTGGCCCGCGTCAGCGCCACGTAGAACAGGCGCCGCTCCTCCTCGATGCCGTCGGGCGACTCCGCCGCACGTTGCGAGGGGAAGAGGTTCTCCTCCATGCCGACGATATAGACATATTTGTATTCAAGCCCCTTGGCCGAGTGGACCGTCATCAGGGTTACCTTGTTGCTGCTCTCGGGGTCGTCCTTGTCCATGTCCGACATGAGCATCATGTTCTGCAGCCACTCCTCGACCGTCGCCTCGTCCTCGGGTTGGCGTTCGCCGTTGCGGATCTCGGCGTCGCAACGCTCCTTGAACTCCTGCATCGAGTTGAGCAGCTCCTCGATGTTGTCCAACGCCGAAGTCGCCTCGGGGGTGTTCTCGGCGCGGTAGGCGGCGATGATCCCCGAACGGGTGGCCACCTCCAGACCGAAGTCGTAGAGGCTCTTGTCCGCCCGCGAGAGCGACAGCGAACGGATCATCCCGACGAACTCGGTCACCTTGCGGGCGATGGCCCGCTGCACGGCGTCGGTCGTCGGCCGGGCCGCCAGCGCGTCGACCGCCTCCCACATCGAGACGCCGTGTGCGGCGGCCAGATCGGCGATCCGCTGCACGGTCGTGTCGCCGATGCCGCGCGCCGGGTAGTTGACGATGCGGCGGAAGGCCTCGTCGTCGCGCGGGTTGATCACCAGCCGGATGTAGGCCATCATGTCCTTGATCTCCTTGTGGTCGTAGAACGACGAGCCCTTGTAGATGCGGTAGGGGATTCCGTGGCGGCGGAGGTTGTCCTCCAGTACGGCCGACTGGTTGTTCGTGCGGTAGAGGATCACCGCCTCGGACCACTCGTCGCCTGCGGCGCGCACCTTGTCGCGCAGGTCCGAGACCACCATCTCGGCCTCCTCGCGGTCGGTGTAGGCCTTCAGGATGCGGATCTTCTCGCCGCGGGGTCCTTCGGAGAAGCAGTTCTTCTCCATGCGCTTCGAGTTGTGGACGATGACCGAGTTGGCCGCCTCGACGATCGTGCGCGTCGAGCGGTAGTTCTGCTCCAGCTTGAAGACCTGTGCATCGGGGTAGTCGTTGCGGAACGAGAGGATGTTCTCGATCTTCGCCCCGCGGAACGAGTAGATCGACTGCGCGTCGTCGCCCACGACGCACACCTTCGAGTGGTGCTGCGACAACCGCCGGATGATGACATACTGCGCGTAGTTGGTGTCCTGGTACTCGTCGACCAGAATGTACTGGAACAGTTCCTGGTAGCGGGCCAGCACGTCGGGGCAGTCGCGCAGCAGGATGTTGGTCTGCAGCAGCAGATCGTCGAAGTCCATCGCGCCGTTGTGCTTGCAGCGCTGGCAGTAGGTGTTGTACAGATGGCCGAATTCGGGGATCTGCATCTGCCGGTCCTCGGCCGCCAGCGACGCGTTGGCCAGATAGGCCCCCGGGGTGATGAGCTTGTTCTTGGCCAGCGAGATGCGCGAGGCGATCGAGGCCGGCTTGTACCGTTCGTCCGGGAGGTTCATCTCGCGGATGAGAGTCTTGAGCAGGTTCCGGCTGTCCGACGAGTCGTAGATGGTGAACGACTCCGAGAATCCGATCCGTTCGGCATTCTCGCGCAGGATGCGTGAAAAGACCGAGTGGAACGTTCCCATGCGGATGTATCGGCTGCGGTTGTCGGGCAGCATTCCGGCAATGCGTTCGCGCATCTGCTCGGCGGCCTTGTTGGTGAAGGTCAGCGCCAGGATGTTCCACGGCTTGACCCCCTGTTCGATCATGTAGGCGATGCGCGAGGTGAGCACGCGGGTCTTTCCGGAGCCCGCCCCCGCTATGATGAGTGACGGCGAGTCGTAGTTGACGACCGCCGCCCGCTGGGCCGGATTGAGCCCCTGCAGTATCGGTGATTCGTTGGATTCCATGACCGCAAAGGTAATAAGAATTCGACGAAGAATTTTCCCTCAGGGGTCACTATTTCTTTCCGCGGGGCGGGGTGTGCCGGAATGCAGCCGCAACTCCCGGTGCGCCGCTCCGACTCCCTCCCCCCCCCTCCCCCTCGCCCGAAGCC